>NZ_JBYCLC010000072.1:0-6365 GCF_057473685.1 Mycobacterium sp. TH-M116
CGGAAGGAACCCGCATGAAACGCCTTTACCTCTTCGCAACGGGCCTGGCCATGCTGGCCGGCGCGTTGCTCGCGCCGGCCGTGGCGAGCGCAGACCCGGTCGTGCGGCCGATGGACTATCAGCAGGCCACCGACGTCGTCGTCATGCGCGGGCTGTCCCAGCGGGGCGTGCCGTTCGCCTGGGGCGGCGGCGGCATCACGGGCCCGACCCGCGGCCGCGGAAGCGGCATCACCACTGTCGGCTTCGACGCCTCGGGCCTGATGCAGTACGCCTATGCGGGCGCCGGGATCCGGCTGCCGCGCTCCTCCGGCGAGATCTACAAGCTCGGACAGAAGGTGCTGCCGCAGCAGGCTCGTCGGGGCGACATGCTCTTCTATGGCCCCGAGGGCACTCAGAGCGTGGCGATGTACCTGGGTAACGGGCAGATGCTGGAAGTCGGCGACGTCGTCCAGGTCGCGCCGGTGCGCAGCAACGGTATGACGCCCTACCTGGTCCGGGTCCTCGGTACCCAGCAGATGCCCGCCCAGCAGGCTCCGCTGCAGCAAGCGCCCGCCCAGCAGGCACCCGCCCAGCAAGCACCGCTGCAGCAAGCACCCGCCCAGCAGGCTCCGCTGCAGCAAGCGCCCGCCCAGCAGGCACCCGCCCAGCAGGCTCCGCAGCAGCGGCCGGTCCAGCAGGCACCCCTGCAGCAAATGCCGGCGCTGCAGTTGCCGACACAACCGGCAACGTTGCAGCCCGCGCCCGCCGGCATCGCGCGCTGACAGCCGCTGCCCTGCCAAACAGCCGCCACCTGCTCGATCACCGGTGATCACGACAGAGAGCAGGTGGCGGTTTAGGTAAATTGGCACCAACCATGTTGCGCCTCTCGTCCCCGACCCGTCCGCCGGCCACCGACCCGGAGCCGGTCAGCTGGGCTCGCCCGGCCAGCTTTTATCGCCACGACCTCGACGGCCTGCGCGGTATCGCCATTGCGCTGGTCGCGATGTTCCACGTCTGGTTCGGCCGCGTCTCCGGTGGCGTCGACGTGTTCCTGGCGCTGTCCGGGTTCTTCTTCGGCGGCAAGATCCTGCGCGCGACGCTCAAACCCACCGCGTCGCTGTCGCCGGTCGCCGAGGCGATCCGGCTGGTCCGCCGACTGGTCCCCGCTCTGGTCGTGGTGCTGGCCGCCTGCGCGGTGCTCACGATCCTCGTGCAGCCCGAGACACGCTGGGAGGCGTTCGCCAACCAGAGTCTGGCCAGCCTGGGCTACTACCAGAACTGGGAACTGGCCGACACCGTGTCCGACTACCTCAAGGCCGGCGAGGCGGTCAGCCCGCTGCAACACATCTGGTCGATGTCGGTGCAGGGCCAGTTCTACATCGCCTTCCTGCTGCTGGTCGCCGGTTTCGCCTCTCTGTGGCGCCGACTGTCCAGGGGTCAACGTGCCGCTCGCCTGCGCACCGGGTTCGTCGTGCTGCTGGGCGCGCTGACGGTGGCCTCGTTCGTCTGCGCGATCATCGCCCATCAGGACAACCAGTCGACGGCCTACTACAACAGCTTCGCGCGGGGCTGGGAGTTGCTGCTGGGCGCACTCGCCGGTGCGGTGGTGCCCTACCTGCGCTGGCCGATGTGGCTGCGCACGACGGTCGCCACCATTGCGCTGGCCACGATCGTGTCCTGCGGCGCGCTCATCGACGGCGTGCGCGAATTCCCGGGCCCCTGGACGCTGGTACCGGTGGGCGCCACCATGCTGATGATCCTCGCCGGCGCCAACCTGCCGGCCGATCCCGACGGTAGCCGTAGGCTGCCGCTGCCCAATCGGCTCCTCGCGACCGGTCCGTTGGTGGCGCTGGGCACCATCGCGTACTCGCTCTACCTGTGGCACTGGCCGCTGCTGATCTTCTGGCTGTCCTTCACCGGTCACCGGCACGCCAACTTCCTCGAGGGCTCGGCGGTGCTGGCGGTGTCCGGGGTGCTGGCCTACCTGACCACCCGGCTCGTCGAGAACCCGCTGCGCTACCGAGCGGCCGCCGGCGCGGCGGCCCCCGCGATCCCGTGGCAGGCCCGCCTGCGCCGGCCGACGATGGCGCTGGGGTCGGCGGTGGTGCTGCTGGGTGTGACGCTGACCGCGACGTCGTTCACCTGGCGCGAGCACGTCACCGACCTGCGGGCCGCAGGCAAAGAACTCAGCGGCCTGAGCGCCCGGGACTATCCCGGTGCCCGCGCACTGACCGCGCACGTGCGGGTGCCCACGTTGCGCATGCGGCCCACCGTTCTGGAGGTCCGCCACGACTACCCCGCCTCCACCCGCGACGGGTGCATCAGCAACTTCGCCAACCCGGCGGTGGTCAACTGCACCTACGGCGACCCGGCCGCCACCCGCACGATCGCGCTGGCGGGCGGGTCGCACGCCGAGCACTGGCTGCCCGCGCTCGACCAACTAGGCCGCCAGCATCACTTCAAAGTGGTCACCTACCTGAAAATGGGCTGCCCGTTGTCGACGGCGGAAGTTCCGCTGATCATGGGCAACAACGCCGCGTACCCGCAATGCCGCGTCTGGGTGCAGCGGACGATGGCCAAGCTGATCGCCGATCATCCCGACTACGTGTTCACCACCTCGACTCGCCCGTGGAACATCAAACCCGGCGATGTCATGCCGGCGACCTACATCGGGATCTGGCAGGCGTTCTCCGACAACAACATTCCCGTCCTGGCCATGCGCGACACCCCGTGGCTGGTCAAGGACGGCAAACCGTTCGACCCCGCGGACTGCCTGGCCAAGGGAGGTAATGCGGTGTCCTGCGGGATCAAGCGTTCCGCGGTGCTGGCCGACCACAATCCGACCCTGGAATTCGTCGACCGGTTCCCGCTGCTCAAGCCGCTCGACATGTCGGACGCGGTCTGCCGGGCCGACGTCTGCCGCGCGGTCGAGGGAAACGTGCTGATCTACCACGGGGCGCACCACCTGTCCCCCACCTACGTGCGAACCATGACCAACGAATTGGGCCGCCAGATCGCCGAGAACACCGGCTGGTGGTGACGAGCTGAGGAGCCCGCGGCGCGGATAAGGTTTTGTGATGCCGACGAACAATCGCGCCTCCAAAGCAGGCGCTGATGATCCCGACCATCCCAGACTCGCCACGGTGTGGCCGGGAACTCCCTACCCGCTGGGAGCCACCTACGACGGCGCCGGCACCAACTTCGCGTTGTTCTCCGAGATCGCCGAGAAGGTCGAACTGTGCCTGATCGACGACGACGGCAAAGACGAGTCCCGGATCTCCCTGGAGGAAGTCGACGGGTTCGTCTGGCACGCCTACCTGCCCAACGTCGGCCCGGGCCAACACTACGGATTCCGCGTCCACGGTCCCTTCGCTCCGGCGGCCGGCCACCGCTGCGACCCCAGCAAGTTGCTGCTCGACCCTTACGGCAAGGCCTTTCACGGCGACTTCGGCTTCGACCAGGCGCTGTACTCCTACGACATGAAGGCCGTCGACCCGCACGACCCCGACAACGCCGACACCGGGACTCCCCCGATGGTGGACTCGCTGGGCCACACCATGACCAGCATCGTGATCAACCCGTTCTTCGACTGGGCCTATGACCGGTCCCCCAACACCCCGTACCACGAGACGGTCATCTACGAGGCCCACGTCAAGGGCATGACGCAGACCCATCCCGGCATTCCCGACGAGTTGCGCGGTACCTACGCGGGGCTGGCCCACCCGGTGATCATCGATCACCTGCAATCGCTCAACGTCACCGCCATCGAACTGATGCCCGTCCACCAGTTCATGCACGACTCGCGACTGCTGGACCTGGGCCTGCGAAACTACTGGGGCTACAACACATTCGGGTTCTTCGCCCCGCACAACGAGTATGCCGCCAACCGCAAGGCCAGTGTCCCCGAGTTCAAGGCCATGGTCCGCGCCCTCCACGAGGCCGGTATCGAGGTCATCCTCGACGTGGTCTACAACCACACCGCCGAAGGCAACCACCTCGGTCCGACCATCAACTTCCGCGGCATCGACAACGCCGCCTACTACCGGCTCGTCGAGGACGACCTGCGGTTGTACAAGGACTACACGGGAACCGGCAACAGCCTCAACGCACGCCACCCGCATGTGCTGCAGCTGATCATGGACTCGCTGCGCTACTGGGTGAGCGAGATGCACGTCGACGGGTTCCGCTTCGACCTGGCCGCCACACTGGCCCGCGAACTGCACGACGTCGACCGGCTCAGCGCGTTCTTCGACCTGGTCCAGCAGGACCCGGTGGTCAGCCAGGTCAAGTTGATCGCCGAGCCGTGGGACGTCGGCGAGGGCGGCTACCAAGTCGGCAACTTCCCTGGTTTGTGGACCGAGTGGAACGGGAAGTTCCGCGATACTGTGCGTGACTACTGGCGGGGCGAACCCGCAACCCTCGGCGAGTTCGCGTCCCGGCTGACCGGGTCGAGCGACCTCTATGAGGCGACCGGCCGGCGCCCCAGCGCCAGCATCAACTTCGTCACCGCCCACGACGGCTTCACGCTGAACGATCTCGTGGCCTACAACGAGAAACACAACGAGGCCAACGGCGAGGACAACCGCGACGGCGAAAGCCACAACCGGTCGTGGAACTGCGGCGTGGAGGGGCCCACCGACGACCCTGAGGTCCTGGCGCTCCGACACCGCCAGATGCGCAACTTCTGGGCCACCCTGATGCTCAGCCAGGGTACGCCGATGATCCTGCACGGCGACGAGTTCGGGCGCACCCAGAACGGCAACAACAACGTCTACTGCCAGGACTCCGAATTGTCCTGGATGGACTGGTCATTGGCCGACAAAAACCCGGATCTACTGGCGTTCGCCCGCACGGTGACCACGTTGCGCCGACATCACCCGGTGTTTCGGCGTCGACGCTTCTTCGACGGTGAGCCGATCCGCAGCGCCGACGAAGTGCGCGACATCGCCTGGTTGACGCCGTGGGGCCAGGAGATGACGCACGAAGATTGGGGCAAACCCCTGCACAAGTGCGTGGCTGTGTTCCTCAACGGCGAAGCCATCACCGCGCCCACCGCACGCGGGGAGCGAGTCGTGGACGATTCGTTCCTGTTGTGCTTCAACGCGGACGAACAGACGCTGGAGTTCGTCATGCCGCACTCCGACTACGCCCAGGAGTGGACCGTGGAATTGGACACCAACGATCCGGCCGGCCAGGCCGACCAGGTCGTCAACGCCGAAGAGAAGATCACTGTGCCGTCGCGTTCACTGCTGGTCTTACGCAAGACGTTGTAGCGCATGGCATTACCAGTTCTGGCCACCTACCGGTTGCAGTTGCGTGGCGAATCGAGCGGATTCGCATTCACCTTCGCCGACGCCGAGGAACTGCTGGATTACCTCGACGACCTGGGCGTCTCGCACCTGTACCTGTCCCCCATCACGACGGCGGTCCGCGGCTCCAGCCACGGCTACGACGTCACCGACCCCACGGCCGTCTCGCCCGAACTCGGGGGCCCCGAGGGGCTGGCGCGCTTGTCCGCGGCGGCCCGGAAGCGCGGGCTGGGGCTGATCGTCGACATCGTGCCCAACCACGTCGGCATCGACAGACCCGAACAGAACCCGTGGTGGTGGGACGTCCTGCGGAACGGCCGATCCTCTCCCTACGCAACGTTTTTCGACATCGACTGGGACCTGGACGAGGACGGCAGGATCGTGTTGCCGGTCTTGGCTTCTGACGAGGACACCGCCGCGCTGCAGGTCGACGGGGACGTGCTGCGGTTGGGTGATCTGGCGTTTCCGATCGCGCCCGGCACCGCGACAGGCCCCGGCTCCGAGGTCCATGATCGCCAGCACTACCGGCTGGTCGGCTGGCGCAACGGTGTCTGCGGCTATCGCCGGTTCTTCTCGATCACCTCGCTGGCCGGGTTGCGCCAGGAGGATCCCACGGTGTTCGACACCTGCCACCGCGAGGTCGCCCGCTGGTTCGCCGAGGGACTCGTCGACGGCGTGCGGATCGACCACCCGGACGGGTTGTCCGACCCCTGCGGGTATCTGGCAAAGCTGCGTGACCTCGTCGGCTCCGACGCCTGGATCGTCGTCGAAAAAATCCTGGCGCCCGACGAGGCGCTCGAGCCCACGCTGCCCGTGGCCGGCACCACCGGCTACGACGTGCTGCGCCAGGTGGGAGGGATCTTCGTCGACCCGGCGGGCGCGCCGGCACTGACCGCGCTGGTCGAATCCGCGGGAGTGGACTACCAGGCGATGCCGGCGCAGCTGGCCGATCTCAAGGTCCGCTCGGCCATTGACACGTTGGCCAGCGAGCTGCGCCGGCTGCGCCGCAGCGTCGTCGCCGCCGCCGGCGCCGATCATCCGCTGCTGCCCGAGGCGGTGGCCGCCCTGCTGAGCCAC
>NZ_JBYCLC010000073.1:0-1986 GCF_057473685.1 Mycobacterium sp. TH-M116
CCCGCGCGAACTCGGGCACCAGCCTGGTCAGCTCGGGGTGGATCGTGGCGCAGTGATAGCACTCCATGAAGTTCTCGACGATCAACTTCCAGTTGGCTGCCACGTCGTAGGTGACCCGCCGGCCCACCTGCAGGGTGTCGATCCGGTAGTTGTCGATGGCCCGCAGGTCGCCGAGCCGGTGGGCGGCCTCGCCGACGACTTCGTCCTCGAACGACGGCGGCTGCTCGCCCAGACAGACCCACGCGTAACCCAGCCATTCACGCAACGCCACCGCGACCAGGCCGTAGCCGCGGCGGTCGATGCCGACGCCGTCCTCGTCGGTCAGCGAGCCGAGGTTGGGCGCGGCCACCAGCGCGCCGTCCAACCCGTAGGTCCACGAGTGGTAGGGGCAGCGCAGGTTGCGGCGCACCCGGCCTTCGGGCTGCGTGCACAACAGCGCGCCGCGGTGCCGGCACACGTTGAGGAAGGCGCGCAACACCCGGTCGCGGCCGCGCACCACGAGCACGCTTTCCCGGCCCACCTGAACGTTCTTGAACTGGCCCGGCTCGCCCACGTCATCGTTGCGCACGACGCAGAACCACATGTGCTCGAACATGTGCTGTTGTTCGGCGGCGAAGACGGCCGCGCTGGTGTAGTAGTCGCCGCCCAGGGTCGGCAGCAGCGCCGGCGACGGCCGTGCGGTGGAGTTCATCGGGTCACCGATCTCTGCGGGTCGAACAACGAGACGGGGTGGGCGGTGGCGCCCTCGATGCACAGATCGGCGAGGATCTCGCCGACCACCGGCACGAACTTGAACCCGTGCCCCGAAAACCCGCACGCCACGGTGACATTGGCGCAGTGGGGATGCCGGGCGATGACGAAGTGCTGGTCGGGGGTGTTGGAGTACATGCAGGTCGCCGCGTGCAGGCAGTCGCCCGCCAGCGCCGGCAACAACTCGGTGACCCGCGCCGTCATCTCGTCGATCTCCTGCGGGTGCACCTCCCGGTCGATGGTTTCCGGCGTGCAAGCGACGCCTTTGCGGAAGAAGGCGACCTTGACGCCGCCGCGTGGCCCGTCGATCGCCGGGAAACCGTATATCTGAGCGCCGGAGGTGTTTTCGTCGATGAAGATCGGATCGTCCGCGAATGCGGCGGCGCCGCCGATCGGGTCCAGCCAGTACATCACCTGACGTTGCACCGTGATGGGGACCCCGAACTCGCCCAGCAGTTGCGGCGCCCAGGCGCCCGGGCAGATGACCAGCTGCCCGGCCGTGTAGGAACCGCGCGGGGTCCTCACCCGCACGCCGTCGCGGGTCTGTCTCCACTGCAGCACCGGCTCGTCGAATTGCAGTGTGGCGCCGTTCTGTTCGGCGAGTTCGAGGTGCGCGCGCACCGTCGCCTCGGGGCGGGCGAAGCCCGCCTTGGCTTCGTAGAGCGCGATGTCACCCGGGTGGGGTGTGAAGTGGGGGAACCGCGCGGTGATCTCGGCGGCGTCGAGCACCTCGTGCGCCAGTCCCCACTGGCGGCTGGCCCGCATGCTGCCCGCGACGGTCTGGCAGTCCGGCGGCCCGATGAACAGGCCCCCGGTGAGCCGGTACACCTCGCGCTGGGCGTCGACGGCCAGCTTGTCCCACAGCTCGTAGGCGCGCAGCAGCAGCGGCACATAGCCGGGGTCCTCGAAGTAGGACTGGCGGATGATGCGCGAGCCGCCGTGGCTGGAACCGTTGGCGTGCACCGGCTCGTGGCGTTCCAGGCCGAGGACCCGGTGCCCGCGGGTGGCGACGTGACAGGCGGCCGCGCTTCCCATCCCGCCCAGTCCGACGACGATGACGTCGTAAGCCGTTGTGGTCGTGGGCATATCGGTCTACCTCCGGATCCTGTTCTGTTCTGGGTCCACGACGGCGTGCGGGTGCACGGTCGCGGTGTGGCGGCGTCCGCGGTTCTCGACGGTGAGCGTGTCGCCGACGGTCGCGGCGGGGGTCAGCCAGGCGTAGGCGACGGTGCGGCC
>NZ_JBYCLC010000074.1:0-2853 GCF_057473685.1 Mycobacterium sp. TH-M116
ACCGTCACGCCCTGCGCGGTGTAGGTGTCACCGCCCAACCGGTTCGCCCACGGGTACAGGATGGGAATGCCCATCGTCTTGCCGGCTTTGACGTAGGCGTCCGGGCCGCGACGTTGGCCGAGTAGCTCGACCCCGTTGTCGGTCAGCGATACGCCGATCATCCCGGCCTCCGGCACGAACCGGGCGGCGACCGGCGAGGAGGGGTCGCGCAGTGTCACGATGTGCATGCCCTACCTCGGTTACCTCAACTCACCCGGACAGTGGGTCGTGCTGGATGCGTTCCGGCGGAGCGCCTTTGGCGATCAGAGCGGCCCTGGTGGCCCCGACCATGTCCGGCCCGCCGCAGATCAGGATCTGCCGGTCACCCCACCCACCGTATCTGGTCACCACCTCCGGCAGGCGGCCCGTCTGGTGCACATGCAGCCCGCGGGGCGGGGTGCAGTCGGGATAGTCGGCGGCCCAGGGCGGGTCGGCGCCGTACTCGGAGACCGGCGAGACCGACAGCCACGGATTGTGCGCCGCGACCTGCCACAGTGTGGGCAGGTCGTAGAGCTCGCATCGGTAGCGGGCCCCGAAGAACAGGTGTACGCGTGGGTTCACCGCGTAGCGGCCCAGGTCCAGGATCAGTGCGCGCAGCGGCGCCAGGCCGGTGCTGCCGGCCACCATCAGCACGTCGCCGCCGTCCCGGTCGACGTGTAGCGCGCCGTGCGGGCTCGACAATCGCCACCGGTCGCCGGGGCGGGTCTCTGCGACGACGGCGGTGCTGACCAGCCCGCCGGGGACCACCCGGACATGGAACTCGATGCCGCCGTCCGGGTCGGCCGGCATGGCCGGGCTCAGGTAGCGCCAGCGGCGGGGGCACTGCGGGACCTGGACGGTGACGTACTGGCCGGGGTGGTAGTCCATCGGGCGGTCCAGGTGCAGGCGTACGACCGCGAGATCGCGGGAGACCCGGAGGTGCTCGACGACCGTGCCGTCCCACCAGGCGGGGCCTTCCTCGGCGTCGGCGGCACCGCTCATCACCCCGGTGATCAGGTTCAGCGACGCTATCGCGGCCGCGTCGACGGCCTCGGTCCAGGCTTGGCCGAGATGGTCGCGCAGCGCCACGTGCAACGCGCGGCGCAGGGTGCCGTAGTGAGTCGGCAGCACGCCGTACTTGCGGTGGTCGCGGCCCAGCTGGGCAAGGAAGGCCACCGGTTCGGCGGCGTGTTGCTCGACCAGCTCGGCGTAGACCCAGCGCAACGCCTGGGCGAAAGTCGCCCGCTGGCCGGCCATCTCGGCCGGGAACAGGTCGCGCACCGAGGCGTCGAGAGCGAACCAGTGCGTGTAGAACCGGTGGACGAGCGCGTCCTGCGCGACCGCCTCGCACAGCACCCGCAACGACTCCCGGTCCTCCAGGCTCACGGAACGGAATTCTAGGTGCGCCGCGCGCCGGCGATTGATCCTCGGTATTCAGGTCAGCAGCGAGGTCGACAATGGTCATCCGTTCGGCGTGCCGGGGCAGCTTCGCGGTGGAGTCAGGACCGTCGCGCAGGAGCAGGCAGCCCGCAGGGCCGGCACGTCGACCGGCACTTTTGACTTTCGGCCGACTTGAGCGGAACAGACTCAACCTTGACGGCGTTAGACAACGCGACAAGCATTTTCATTCGTACCCGACCCGAACGGAGGCGTCGTGGATTCTTTCAACCCGACCACCAAGACCCAGGCAGTGCTGACGGCGGCGCTGCAGGCGGCCTCATCCGCCGGTAACCCCGAGATCCGGCCCTCCCACCTGCTGATGGCCTTGCTGACGCAGGCCGACGGGATCGCCGCGCCGCTGCTCGAGGCGGTCGGAGTCGAGCCGGCGACCATCCGCGCCGAGGCCCAGCGCCTGCTGGACCGGCTGCCGCAGGCCAGCGGCGCCAGCGCGCAGCCGCAGCTGTCGCGCGAATCACTGGCAGCCATCACGACCGCCCAGCACCTGGCCACCGAGATGGACGACGAGTACGTCTCCACCGAACACCTGATGGTCGGCCTGGCCACCGGCGACTCCGACGTCGCCAAGCTGCTGACCGGCCACGCCGCCTCGCCGCAGGCCCTGCGTGAGGCGTTCGCGAAGGTGCGCGGCAGCGCGCGGGTCACCAGTCCCGACCCCGAGGCCACCTACCAGGCGCTGGAGAAGTACTCCACCGACCTGACCGCCCGGGCCCGCGAAGGCAAACTCGACCCGGTCATCGGCCGCGACAACGAGATCCGCCGCGTCGTGCAGGTACTGAGCCGCCGCACCAAGAACAACCCGGTCCTCATCGGTGAGCCCGGTGTCGGCAAGACCGCGATCGTGGAGGGCCTGGCCCAGCGCATCGTGGCCGGCGACGTGCCCGAGAGCCTGCGCGACAAGACCGTGATCTCGCTCGACATGGGCTCGATGGTGGCCGGCGCCAAGTATCGCGGCGAGTTCGAGGAGCGACTCAAGGCGGTGCTCGACGACATCAAGAACTCCGCCGGTCAGATCATCACTTTCATCGACGAGCTGCACACCATCGTCGGCGCCGGCGCCACCGGCGAGGGCGCGATGGACGCCGGCAACATGATCAAGCCGATGCTGGCCCGCGGCGAGCTGCGCCTGGTCGGGGCCACCACGCTCGACGAGTACCGCAAATACATCGAGAAGGACGCCGCGTTGGAGCGCCGCTTCCAGCAGGTGCTGGTGGGCGAGCCGTCGGTGGAGGACACCGTCGGCATCCTGCGCGGGCTCAAGGACCGCTACGAGGTGCACCACGGCGTGCGCATCACCGACTCGGCCCTGGTGGCCGCGGCCACGCTGTCCGACCGCTACATCACGGCCCGCTTCCTGCCGGACAAGGCCATCGACCT
>NZ_JBYCLC010000075.1:0-1758 GCF_057473685.1 Mycobacterium sp. TH-M116
CGCTGGCCTATCTGCAGGCCGGCGCCCGGGTGGCCGTCGCGGCAAGGCATGCCGAACCGCTGGAGAGGGCGGCCGCCGACCTCGCCGCTGCGGGCCAGCACCACCGGCAGTGGGAACCGAAGATACCGCTCGGACGCATCGGCCGGCCCGATGAGCTCACCGGCCTCTACCTGTACCTGGCCAGCGAGGCATCCAGCTACATGACCGGCTCCGACATCGTGATCGACGGCGGCTACACCTGCCCGTGAGTGTCGGTCAGGAGCCGTTGACGATCCACTGCCGCGCCTGCTCCAGCTGCCCGCCCGGGAAGTGCCGGATCTCGGCGGACACGAAATGGGAGGTCAGGTGCTCGGCCACGTCGCCGAGGGGCGAGTCGGTGACCACCGCGATCTTCTTGACGTGCTTGTGGTGCTCGCGCACGAAACGGAAGTGGGTCACCATCGAGCCGAAACTGTCCCATCCCGGGAACGACGATGCGCTGATGATGAGGCCGGCGAGGTCGCCGTGGGCCTCGATCTGCGGGTCGACGGCCTTGGCGAGTTCAACGAAATCCGCTTTGTCCAGGGCCGACTTCGGTCGCACCTCCAGGATGGAATGCTCGGTGTCCAAGTCGTATTCGATCATCGTGTGCTCCTGAGGGATCGTTGGTGGATCGCTGCCGCCATGATGTCGGGAACCGGCCTGCGCGGATAAGGGCCCAAAGGCATCGGTCGACGGCGCGAAGTGCCCTTCACCCCTCCAGCTGACCGGCGATCCCCCGCTCGATGCCGGCCTGCGTCGAGGCCGGCAGCACGATGAGGCCGTCGAGTTCCCTGCCGGCCCGTTCGTAGGCGTTCTGCCGCTCCTGTGGCGACGCGGCCCGGTCCGAGGCGACCCGCAGCAGGCTCTGGGCACGCGCGATGCGTTGCTGGTCGGCTCGGGAAAAGTCGTTGCGGCGTCGCCGCTTCGCCTCGGCCTCGGCGATCTGGAACGCGGTCACGTAGTCCTCGACGGCGCCCCGGTAAAGCGCGGCGGCCTCCGGGTCGTCGAGCAGGTCCTCGGCTTTGACCGGACGCAACAGGTCGGCACGGAGTTTGGCCTTGTGGAACTCGACGGTGAGCGGGTCTCGCATGTCGGTCATGACCGGGAAGTCCAGCAGCTTCGCGACGTCGAGTTCGTAGTCGAGCCAACGGGTGTCGGTGCGGGTGTGTTCGGCGATGACCCGCCGCAGCATCCGCCACTGCGCGGCCTGGTCGGTGCCGGAGGCGGGGCGGGAGGCCGCATCCGCATCGCCCCGTGCCCCGCCCCGCGGAGCTTCGGTGCGCTGCCTGTTGGCCGTGAACGCCTTCACCGCGGCGACGACAACGCCCGCCAGCGGCAGGATCACGATCAGCAGCTCGGCCAGCCGGAAAATGACGCCCACCCGGCCAGGATGCCATCTCCGGGCCCCGGAACCGCCCCAGCGCCACCCGGGCGTCAGCCATTGGGCGGCCGAGGCCGGAATGTCGCGGGTGTCATGCGAATCTGGACGGGTGGCGCTGGCCGACGCGGCGAACTTCTCCAACGCCGATGAGCACGGGGCCGGCGCCCTCTACGGGCTGGACACCGCCGCGATGGTGCGCTCTGCACGCGCCGGCTGCGCCGGCGCTCGGTGATGTTGGCTTCCTGACCACGCGGCCGACACCGCCCAGTGATGTTCTTGGCCCGCGTCGACGCCGTGCTTTCCCCATGCGGGATCGTGCCGAGCACCAGGCCCTGCTAAAGGCGCGTGCCGACATG
>NZ_JBYCLC010000076.1:0-2840 GCF_057473685.1 Mycobacterium sp. TH-M116
GCCGCCCGGCGTTCTCGCCGTGACCGGGTCGTCGCCGAGGCGGTCAGACTCCCGAAGAGGGACGACGGGGCCGTTGAGCGCTGGGCAGCCCGAACGGCAGGTCCGTTGTCGTCGAGGCGATGTCGAGGAGGCGGTTGTACTTGGCGACGCGTTCGCCGCGGGCGGGTGCGCCCGATTTGATCTGGCCGCAGCCCGAAGCGACAGCGAGGTCGGCGATGAACGAATCGCTGGTCTCTCCCGATCGATGAGAGATCATCGCGCCGTAGCCCGACCGTCGACACAGGGCGAGCGCCTCCAGGGTTTCCGACACCGTTCCGATCTGATTGACCTTGATCAGGGCGGCATTGCCGATCCCGGCCCGCACCGCAGCAGCAATCACGTCGGGGTTGGTCACGAAGTTGTCATCGCCGACCAATTGCACTTTTTCGCCGAGCTTCTCGGTGAGCTTCTGCCACCCGACCGTGTCATGCTCATCCATTCCGTCCTCGATGCTCCAGACAGGATATTTCTCGACGATACTCAGGTAGCGCTCGATGAGATCGTCGCCGGACAGCGATTGGCCGTCGACCTGGTAGCGACCGTCCCGGTAGAACCCGTTCGCGGCCGGATCGAGGGCAATCGCGACACCGCTGTCTCCGGTGACATAACCGGCCTCGCTTATCGCTTGGGTGAGCAGAGTCAGAACGTCTTCCGGACAACTGATCTCGGGAGCAAATCCGCCCTCGTCGCCCAACCCGGTCGCCAGGTTGCGGTCGGCCAGGATCGAGCGCAATCGCCGGTATACCTCAGCGCCGGCACGTACAGCTTCCGGCAAGGACGGCGCCCCGACCGGCGCGATCATGAACTCTTGGAAATCGAGGTCGTTGAGCGCGTGCGCACCTCCGTTGACCACATTGAAGTGTGGCACCGGCAGTCGCGGCGTCACATCAACCGGAATCATCCACTGCCACAGAGGCTGACCAGACACCAGGGCGAACGCCCGGGAAGCTGCGGTTGAGACGCCGACAATGGCGTTGGAGCCCAGGCGGGACTTGTCCGCAGTGCCATCCAGCCCTCGCAGGGCCAGGTCGACCTCCTCCTGGCTGGCAAATGTCCGGCAGGTCAACGCTTCTGCGATCGGGCCATTGACATTGTCCACCGCTTTGCGCACGCCCAGGCCGCCGTAGCGATCGTCGTGGTCCCGCAATTCGACAGCTTCCCGGCTGCCGGTCGAAGCTCCCGACGGCACGCCGGAAGTCACCCGTCTACCGTCCTTGAGGTTTGCCGACACAAAAAGGGTCGGCCGCCCTCGCGAGTCCAGAATCTCGATGGCAGATATCGACGAAAACCCTACGGCCACTTGCTTTCCTCCCTGTCGAACTCGACTGAACAGCTCGTCAGCCGAGTAATCGGTTTGTTCCGCAGGGACCGTTGGCCGTCGATGTGTGACGCGCAATTATGGCGAGCCCCACCGCCATCATGGGTGAGACCAATAATTGTAGCCTCCACGTGTCGCGCGGCCAGCAGAGTGGGGTCGGACCAAGAAGCCAGCCGACCCATACGCCGCCCTGTGCGCACACTCCCGGATGAGTTCGTGGCGGCCGACTACGCTCAACAGGCGGCTCGCAACGGTTTCTCGACGCGGAAGGAACGCCCATGCAGACTGCCTGTACAACCGTGACCGGCTGGGCGCTCGCGGTCGTGGTCGGCGCGACGGTCTGCGGCTGCGGCAACGAACGCTCCGCCTCCGCGCCGTCGCCGTCGAGCACGACGACGTCCGCGGCGGAACCGGCCAAATCGACTCCACCGAGCACGGTGACGAGCCCGCCGCCGGGACAACGCATGGATTACAGCGGGCTGCTTATCAACCCAGCTGATATCGGCGCCGATTTCACCGCTCCCCAATCCCCCCTGTTGAACCCGGATAACGGCCTCGGCGTCGCGCAGTTGTTCGTCAGCGCCGACAGCAGCAGGAGGGTCGGGGATTTCATCTTGATCTTCGCGGATCCCGCGGCGGCCGCGACCGGTGTCGAGAACACCAAGAACAACTACGCGGGCAAAGTGAGCGGCACGTGGCGGCCGGTAGACGTCGGTTCCGACGGGGCGATGCTTTCCGGGATCTCCGGCACCGCCGACAACGCCAAAGCGGTCACCGTGTTGGTGTTCACCGAGGGTAAGGCGCTGGTCAACATGGAATTCGACAGCCCACCGAGCGCTCCGATGGATCCGGGGGCGGTGGTCGGCATCGGCCGCAAGCAGGACGCCGCGATCAAGGGTGCGCTGCCCGGCTGACCGGGGATCGCCTCGATGGCCGCGTAAAGTGTTGTACCGCAAAATGATTAGCTGATCAGGTCTGTCGTCGTCGGCGGCGGCGTTCGCGGCGGCGCCGGTGCCGGCGCGGTGCGCAACGCGCGTCGGCGTCAGGCGGGTTTGCCGCGTCCCACCGACCCTGTCGGCCGGCAGCCCTCACGCCGCGGTGGTCGTCATAGGCCGGTCAGGGATGTTGCCGGCAAACATCGGAGCGGCAGCATGGCGCGTCAGGCGACGACGGTGATCGGATCGCCCACGTTGACGGTGTTGAAGTACCAGGCGGCGTCGTCGGGGCTGAGGTTGATACATCCGTGACTGACGTTGGCATAGCCCTGCGAGTTCACCGACCACGGCGCCGAATGCACGTAGACGCCGCTCCAGGTCACCCGGACCGCGTACTGGGCCGTGATCTTGTAGCCCTCGGGAGAGCTGAGGGGGATGCCGATGGTGCGTGAGTCCATCACCACGCTGCGCTGCTTCTGCAGGGCGGTGAAGTGCCCGATCGGCGTGGGCCGGGTGGGCTTGCCCAGGGACGCCGGCATGGTGCGCAG
>NZ_JBYCLC010000077.1:0-11507 GCF_057473685.1 Mycobacterium sp. TH-M116
CTGGCGACCATCCGCAAAGCGGGCATCGCGTACAAAGACCCGGGTCGCGCCGTCAAAGCCGGCCAAGCGGTCTGCGGTCTGGCCGGTGCCGGCACCAGCGAGCCGGAAATCCTCAGGGACATCCGCGACCTCAACCCCGGATTCACCCTGGACGGTGCCGCCAAGTTCGCCGAAGCCGCCGCTCTCTCGTTCTGCCCCGAGCAACTCGGCGACGGAAGCGGCAACGCGAAGAACAGGTGAGGCGCCGGGGGGTTCGCCGAAGTTTTCCGGCTTGACCTCGCAGTTGCCGACGGCCCGTCAACCGTGACCGGGTGAAACCGATGTGTTCGGCAAAGAAGTTACTGTGCCCGAACCGCTCCTGCTTGTTGGTGACGGAACCAGGCGGCCACGGCTGCGCAGATTCCCTCGCCAGTGAGGTCGGCAGCCATTCTTGTGACACGCGCACCGATGTGTTTGGGATTCCCGTAGAGCTCGGACATGTTTGGGGGTGTAGCGACGCGTTTCGTCATGAGGATGACGGCCACCTGAACGGACCGGAGGTGGACAGGTGATCGATTTCGGCGCGCTTCCGCCGGAGATCAATTCCGGGCGGATGTATCTCGGTCCCGGATCGGGGCCGATGCTGGCGGCGGCGGCGGCCTGGGACGACCTGGCGGCCGAACTTCAGTCGATGGCTGCATCGTATGGCTCCACGGTCGAGGCTCTGACCGTCGGGCCATGGACGGGTCCCTCTTCGACCGCGATGGCTGCCGCGGCCACACCGTACGTCTCGTGGATCAGTGCCACCGGCGTCCAGGCCGAGCAGGCCGCCTCGCAGGCCAAGATCGCCGCCGCCGCGTACGAAACGGCCTTCGCCGCGACGGTCCCACCGCCGGTGATCGGGACCAATCGCGCGGTGCTCATGGCGCTGGTCACCACCAACATCCTGGGCCAGAACACGCCGGCGATCGCTGTCACCGAGGCCCAGTACGTGGAGATGTGGGCCCAGGACGCCGCGGTCATGTACGCCTACGCCGGCTCGTCGGCGGCCGCCTCGCAGCTGATCCCGTTCATCGACCCGCCGTACACGACCACCGACTGGGGCGGGTCGATGCAGGCGGCCGCAGTCAGCAAATCCGGTTCCTCGGGTGGCCTGAACATCAGTTCCCAACTGTCCCAGCTGACCGGCGCCGTGCCGAACGCGCTGCAGAGCTTGGCCTCGGGCACCACGGGCAACGCGGCGGTACCGACCTCGGGACTCACGCTGCCGTCGAATCTGCCCAACGCGCTGACCAACTGGAACACCATCTTCGACGAATTGACCGGCATTTATTCTCCCCAGTCGTGGAGCACCATCCCCGGTGGCCCGTTCCTGTCGTTCGGGCAGGCGTACGCCTGGGGGCAGAACGGGCAGGGCGTCGCCGCCTATCTGGGCGGCCCCAAAGCGATCTCCGGTGCACTGGCGCCGTTGACCAGCGGCGTCGTCACGCCGATGCTGAGCTCCGCCGTCGGCGGTGCGCCGGTGTCAGCCTCGATGGGCAGGGCGGCGCTGGTGGGAAGCATGTCGGTGCCGCAGGGCTGGACGGAGGCTGCGCCGGCGATCAGGACGCTCGCCTCGGTGTTCCCCACTGCGGCGGCCGCGCCGACCGTCTCGCTGGCCCCCGAGGGCGGCGCCTTCGGCCAGATGGCCCTGTCGAGCCTGGCAGGGCGTGCCGTGGCCGCCGGCGCGACGTACTCCGCGGGCGGTTCGGTGGCGACGGGCTCGCTGGGCGGCGTCATCGAGGCCGAGGCGGCAACGGCAACCATCATCGTGATTCCGGTCCTCGAGGACTGAGCGCCATGAGCGCCATGACCGACACATCCGCGACTGACGCTGGCGCGACCGGGCAAGGGGTGTAGAGATGTTCTACGGAGCCTTTCCGCCGGAGTTGAACTCCGGCCGCATGTACTCCGGGCCGGGGGCCGAATCGATGGTGGCCGCGGCCGCGGCCTGGGACACGCTGGCCACCGAATTGCACTCCACGGTCACCGCCTACTCGTCGGTGATCGACACGCTGAGCAGCGGCCATTGGGTGGGACCCTCGTCGATGAGTATGGTCGCCGCGGTCACGCCGTATCTGTCGTGGATGCAGACCACCGCAGCTCAAGCCGCGAACACCGCCAACCAGGCCGATGCGGCGGCGGCCGCCTACGAGGCGGCGTTCGCGGCGACGGTGCCGCCGCAGGAGGTCGCGGCCAACCGGACCCGACTGGCGTCGCTGGTGGCGACCAACATCGTCGGGCAGAACACCGCCGCGATCGCCGCCACCGAGGCGCAATACGCGGAGATGTGGGCCCAGGACGCCCTGGCGATGGACACCTACGTCGCGTCGGCGGAGGCATCAACGAGCCGGCTGACCGGGTTCACCGCGGCACCGCCGACCACCAACGGCACGGGGGCGACGACGCAGGCAGTCGCGGTCGGCACTGCCGGCGCCACACCGGCGGCCAGCACGGCGGCCGCCCTGAGTTCGATCATTCCCCCGTTCACCCCGGCGAACGGGCCTCTCGGATACCTGGCCGGACTCGCCACCTGGTACCACGCCCTCGGAGACAACCTCCTCAACATCGTTCCGAACGGGGCCAGCTGGTACGAAGCTCTCTACAACGCCGTCAGGGTTCCGATTAGCCTGACAACGCAGTTCAACGACGTCGGGTTGCTCATCAACTTCCCGGTGTCGCAGTGGCTGAAGTTCGCCCCGCCCGTCCCGTATGGTGCTCTCCCCAAGGACGCGCTGGGGGCCGGACTCGGCGGGCTGGGATTCGGGCGCGGAACGTTGTACGACGCGGTCAGCCCGGTGGCGGCCAACCTGGGCCGGGGCACCCTGGTCGGAGCGCTCACGGTGCCGCCCAGTTGGGCCTCGGCCACTCCGGCCATCCGGACGGTCGCCGCCGCGTTGACGGCCGCCGGCGCGGAGTCGGTGCCTGCAGCAGCCCTCGGCGAGGGCGGGCTGCTCGGGTCGCTGTCGGTGGCGGGCATGCTCGGCAGCGCCGTCGGAGCGGGCGCTCCCGCTGCGGCGGGCCGTGCCGCCTTCCGCGAGCGTCTCACTCCGCTCGCCGAGCTCAGGGACGGCACCTCGCCGGAAAAACTGAAGAAATTGGTAGCACAGATATCGGAGAAACCCGACAGCGTGCAGCACCACAACGTCGATCAAGAAGGGCTCGATGCGCTACTCGAACAATTGGCCAAGAAGCCCGGTATCCACGCGGTGCACCTGTCACAAGGCAAGCCCAAGGTCGTGCCGCCGGAACCCCGCAGGGGTTAGGAGACAAACGTCTTACCGACTCGGTCCAACAGCAGCGCCCTGATGGGTTCAGGTGTCCGAGGCCGGCGGTGCGCGGGTGGCTTCGCGCAGCTCAGGAGAGTCTTCGGGAAAGCATCGACGCTGAGAACCATCTGTAATATCGACGGGGAGAATCGCGAACGAGCACCGTGCGCGGTGACGGTCAGGAGTCGGCGGCGGTGACCGGATACCAAAGAGTTGGCGCAATCTCCTCGGCGCGCGGGGAGGGGGAAATCATGAAGCTGATTGTCTCGCTCCTCGGCGCCGCGGCGATGATAAGTCTTTCCGGGCCCGCGTCTGCAGAACCGCCCCCCGAACCGGACGGCGACGACGCGGGCTTCGTCGCCGCACTGAGCCAGGCCGGTATCACCTTCGCGAGCCAGGAGAGCGCCGTCGCCGCCGGCAGGGCGGTGTGTTCCTTCCTGAACAACGGCGAGACCGGCCTGCAGGTAGTCCATGACGTCACGGTGCACAACCCCGGGATGGATATGGATACCGCGTCCAACTTCGCGTTGATCTCGGCGAAGTATTACTGCCCCCATCAGCTGTCCAAGGCCTGACGGACCCGGGCTGCGCGCGCGTGGGACGGCTACTGGTGCTGCTGGGCGCTGTCGTTGTGATCGGCTGCGCCGCACCCGCATTCGCCAGCCCCGATGACGCGTTCGACGACACGGGTTTCCTGGCGACGGTGCGGGATGCGGGTCTCACCTACTCCAACCCGGACCAAGCCATCGCCTTCGGCAAAGCGGTGTGCGGCTGGATCGGCAGTGGCGAGTCCGGCCCGGAGCTCGTCCACACTCTGCAGAACGAAAATCCGGGGTTGTCCACCGACCATGCCACACTGTTCGTGGCGATCGCGGCGAAATACTACTGTCCCCAACAACTCGCCGCGCCGCACTAGCCTCGACGCCACGCGTTCCTGAGGAGGCGAATGGTCAACGCCCTCAGTCGGGTTGCGGTCTGACCGCTCGGCGGCGTGAGGATTTGCGGCGAGTGAGGGCGCTGCGGCCGGGTTTGGCCGGCGTCCACCTCCCGTTCACCTGATCGTGGTTCGCTGCTTCCAGCACCGCCTCGGCGGTGCCCGTGTCGCTGCGCAGGGGAGGAATGTGCCGTCATGCAGACGCTGAGCGTCGCCGATTTCGCCCTTCGGCTGGGCGTCGGGGTCGGTTGCGGCGCCGTCGTCGGCGTGGAGCGGCAGTGGCGGGCGCGCCGGGCAGGACTGCGCACCAACGCACTCGTCGCGGCCGGCGCGACCCTGTTCGTGCTGTATGCGGCCGCCACGGAGGACTCCAGCCCGACCCGGGTCGCGTCTTATGTCGTGTCCGGCATCGGGTTCCTGGGCGGCGGGGTGATCCTGCGCGAGGGTGTCAACGTCCGCGGGCTCAACACCGCGGCCACCCTGTGGTGTTCGGCAGCGATAGGTGTACTGGCCGCGTCGGGACACCTGATCTTCACAGTGATCGCGACCGGCGCCGTCCTCGGCATCCACGTGCTCGGGCGCCCGCTCGGACGATGGATCGACCGTGATGAGAACGTCGAAGACGACGAGGGCCTCCAGCCGTACCTGGTCCAGGTGACCTGCCGACCCAAAGCGGAGACGTATGTCCGCGCCCAGGTTGTGCAGCACGCCAGCAGCAACGACATGACGCTGCGTGGCATTCACGCCGGGCGGGCCGGCGACGACGATGTCACCCTGAGCGTGCATCTGCTCATGGACGGCCACACTCCGGCCAAGCTCGAGAGGCTGGTGGCCGAACTGTCCCTGCAGCCGGGGGTCCGCACGGTGCAGTGGTACGCGGGGGAGACGGCGCAACAGCCGGACTGAGCATTCCCGGGCGAACCCGACCAGTCGCCGCAGGTGGCGGTGCTGCGGGTACGGCGCCGGGGCGTCGATCGGGACGGTGCAGACGGTGCAACCGGGGCCTCGATGGTTCACGTTGACGCCGAATCAACCGGACAACCGACATCGCGGAACGTAATAACCTGTGCGGGTGAGTTCCGTTGTGGGTTTTCTTTCCGTTCTTCCGCCTCTGATGCGGGATCCGGTTCTGTTCGCTGTCCCATTCTTTTTGTTGCTGTTGACGCTGGAATGGTCCGCGGCCCGCAAGCTGGAACGCCTCACGTCGGACATCGAGGGGTCCCGGCCGGGGGCCGGTGCGTATCAGACCCGTGACTCCAGGGCGAGCATCTCGATGGGCCTGGTCTCGGTGGCCACCACGGCGGGCTGGAAGACGCTGGCGCTGCTGGGGTACGCCGCGATCTATGCCTACCTGGCGCCCTGGCACCTCTCGGCAACCCGGTGGTACACGTGGGTCGTCGCGATCCTCGGTGTCGACGTGCTGTACTACACCTACCATCGCATCGCCCACCGGGTGCGCCTGATCTGGGCCACGCACCAGGCGCACCACTCCAGCGAATATTTCAACTTCGCCACCGCGCTGCGCCAGAAGTGGAACAACAGCGGCGAAATCCTGATGTGGATTCCTCTGCCGCTGTTGGGGATTCCGCCGTGGATGGTCTTCTTCTCTTTTTCCGTGAGCTTGATCTATCAGTTCTGGATCCACACCGAACGGATCGACACCATGCCGCGCCCGATCGAGTTCGTCTTCAACACACCGTCGCATCATCGCGTGCATCACGGCATGGACACGCTCTATCTGGACAAGAACTACGGCGGCATCCTGATCATCTGGGACCGGCTGTTCGGCAGCTTCCAACCGGAGGTGTTCCGCCCGCATTACGGACTCACCAAGCAGGTCGACACGTTCAACATCTGGAAGCTGCAAACGCGCGAATACGTCGCCATCGCGCGCGACTGGCGAACCGCCGACCGCTTCCGTGACCGGCTCGGATACGTGTTCGGTCCGCCGGGTTGGGCGCCGCGCGAGCCGGCCGGGTCCGAGTCGGCGACCTGATGGTCACGATGCTGTAACGCCGGCGCCGGCGGGCGCGAAGACTCCTGGGTAACGGTAAAATAACGCCGTCGTCTCGATTCGGTCGAGATCCGGCGCCGACGGATCGGAGTCCCAGGTGCGTCGCCGAGCATTGCGCGCATTCACCGCCCCAGTGATTGTCGCGGCCTTCGTCCCTGCGTTGCCGTCCGCTGCGGCCCGCGCGCAGGCCACCGTGGTGTATCCGGGCATGGAGATCCTGCAGGACAACCGGCTGTGCACCCTGGGCTACGTCGACCCGATGATGCGCGTCGCGTACACGGCGGGGCACTGCCGCGGCGGGGGTGCCGTCTACGACAAGAGCGGTAACGCGATCGGCCGGATGGCCACCTTCCGGGACAACACGCCCAGCGGTACCACAGTGGCCACCGACCAGATCATCAATGACTACGAGGCGATCGTGCTGGACGACGGCGTCACACCGAGCACTTTTCTGCCGGGTGGGCGCCCCTTGCAGTCGAATCCGGCCGTCACGCTTCAGGCGGGTCAGCCGGTGTGTCACTTCGGGGTGGCCACCGGCGAAACGTGCGGGATCGTCGAGAGCGTCAACAACGGGTGGTTCACGATGTCTCATGGGGTGCAGAGCCGAAGGGGCGATTCGGGCGGGCCGGTATACGTGGCACCCGACGGCGGACCGGGGCAGATCGTCGGTATCTTCAACAGCATGTGGGGGGATTTCCCCGCCGCGGTGTCGTGGCGGGCCGCCTCAGAACAGGTGCGCCAGGACTTGGGCGCGACGGCCGACCCGAGCTGATCAGTGCGAGGCACCCGGCGCGGCCGCCGGAGCCAGCGCGAAGACCGGAATCAATGGTGCGGCGGTACGCAACTGCCCGTCGCTGGAGTCCGGTGTCAGCCACGCGGGTACGAACCCCCTGACCTGCCAGTACCACCTGGCCAGGTAACGCCTCACGATGTCGGGTTTGACGGCGTCGTCCACCTCGCGCACCAGGGCGCGTGTGCGGTGCCGGCGCGGGCCCAGTTCGACGACGCCCGCGGCTCGGACGTTGCGCACCCACTGCGTGTTTCCACGCGGTGAGACGAGATAGTCCACGCCGTCGACGGACAGCAGGTTGACCACGACCGACCGCGGTTGTCCGGTCTTGCGGCCCAGGACCCGCACCGCGCGGGTCCCGGCGATGCTGACCCCCATCTCGGCCAGCCAACGGACCGCCAGGTTGGCGGTCCGGGCGGCCCGGTTCGGTTCCTGGTATCGCGTGACCATGGTGTGTCCCCTTCGGCGGGTACCCGCCAGCTTGGCGAGAGCATTGCTCTCGAATGCAGGACACGCTGCCACACTCGTCGGGAACAATCAAGAGCGGTGATCTCGGTTGTGCCAGACTGGCCGTGTGGGGAAACGCCAGGAGTCGCGGGAACAGATCGAGGCGCGGATCGTCGAGCTGGGACGTCGTCAACTGGTGGACCGCGGTGCGACCGGCCTGTCGCTGCGTGCGATAGCGCGCGATCTGGGAATGGTGTCTTCGGCGGTGTACCGCTACGTGTCCAGCCGCGACGAGCTGTTGACCTTGCTGCTGGTCGACGCCTATTCCGACCTGGCCGACACCGTGGACCGGGCCCGCGAATCGGGCGGCGAACTGTGGAGCGACGACGTCATCGCCATCGCGCGGGCCGTGCGGGGCTGGGCGATCACCCACCCGTCCCGCTGGGCCCTGTTGTACGGCAGCCCGGTCCCCGGCTATCACGCCCCGGCCGAGCGCACGGTTGCGGTCGGCACCAGGGTGGTCGGGGCGTTCCTGGACGCCGTGTCCGCCGGGATCGCCACCGGCGACATCCGATTGACCAATGATGTTGCTTCGCAACCGATGTCGTCCGACTTCCGGCGGCTTCGGCAGGAATTCGGCTTTCCCGGCGACGATCGCGTGGTCACCAAATGCTTTTTGCTGTGGGCGGGGGTGCTGGGCGCGATCAGCCTGGAGGTGTTCGGCCAGTACGGCGCCGACACCCTGACTGAGCCCGAGGCGGTTTTCGACGCTCAGCTCCAGTTGCTTGTCGACGTACTGGGCCGGGCCTGAGCGACGGCCACCACGCCCGGTCGCCCTGGCTGAATTAGAACGTGTTCATGCGGCGCCGACGGGTACGACTGGGCTGGTTGCGGCAAAGGCCCCGACGCCCTTTCTGGCGGTCGGCACGCTGGGCTATCCTGCGAGGCGATGCCCCCCTCCGTTTCAGCGCCCACGCAGATCGCCTGGGTCACCCCGGACCTGAACGCCACCGAAACGGCCCTCACCGGCCTGTTGGGCGTCCGCAAGTGGGTCCGGATTCCGGACGTGCACTTTGCTCCGGACAGCTGCAGTTATTTCGGCGAGCCGGCGGATTTCGTCGCCGGCATTTCCCTGAGCTATCTCGGGGACATGCAGCTGGAGCTGATCTCACCGGTCCGCGGCCAGAACATCTATAGTGACTTTTTGCGCGACTCCGGACCGGGGCTGCACCACATCTGCACGGAGGCCGACAGCCCTGAGCAGTTCCACGCGGCGCTGGCGCGGGCCGCCGACCGTGGTGCCGAGGTCGTGCAACAGGGCGTGATGCCCGGCGGTATCCGGTTCGCCTATGTGTCGGCACCCCGGGCGGGCGTGCCGTTTCTGGAGATCGCCTACATCTCGCCCGAGACGCGGGCGTTCTACGACTACATCAAACAGGAGCAGCGGTGAGCCGCGACGGCGACGATGCAGCGCGCAGCAACGAGGAGGAGTGGCGCCGGTGAACACCGAGACACCAGCAACGGTCGGCGCGAGCACGGTGGACTCCTGGTCCGACGACGTCGACGTGGTCGTGATCGGATTCGGCATCGGGGGCGGTTGCGCCGCGGTCAGCGCTGCGGCCACCGGCGCGCGGGTGCTGGTGCTCGAGTGTGCCGCCGCGGCGGGCGGAACCACTTCCCTTGCCGGAGGGCACTTTTACCTTGGCGGGGGTACAGCGGTGCAGCAGGCCACCGGTCATTCTGATTCGCCCGAGGAAATGTACAAGTACCTCGTTGCGGTGTCACGCGAACCCCAGCTTGACAAGATCCGCGCCTACTGCGACGGGAGCGTCGAGCATTTCAACTGGCTGGAGGGCCTCGGATTCCAGTTCGAGCGCAGCTACTACCCGGGCAAAGTGGTGGTCCCGCCGGGCACCGAGGGATTGAGCTACACCGGCAACGAAAAGGTGTGGCCCTTCTGCGAACAGGCCGTGCCGGCTCCCCGCGGGCATTCCGTGCCGGTGCCCGGCGAGTTGGGCGGTGCGTCCTTGGTGGTGGACCTGCTGGTCAAGCGGGCCGACGCGTTGGGAGTGCGGGTCCGTTACGAGACCAGGGCCACCAATGTGATCGTGGACGACGACGGCGCGGTGGTCGGCGTCGCCTGGAAGCATTTCACCGAAACGGGCGCCGTCAAGGCGCAAGCGGTCGTCATCGCGGCGGGGGGGTTCGCGATGAACCCGGACATGGTCGCCGAGCACACGCCCGCCCTGGGCCAGCCGCGCCGCACCAAACACCACGGCCTGGTGGCCCCCTACATCCTGGGCAACCCCAACGACGACGGGCTGGGCATCCGGTTGGGCATTTCAGCGGGCGGGGCCATCCAATACATGGACGAGCTGTTCATCACCGCGGCGGCGTATCCGCCGGAGGTCCTGCTGACCGGCCTGATCGTCAACAAGGAGGGTAAGCGGTTCGTCGCCGAGGACTCCTACCACTCGCGCACCTCGGCGTTCGTGCTGGAGCAGCCGGACCAGACGGCATACCTGATCGTCGACGAAGCGCACACGGAGATGCCCGAGATGCCGCTGATCAAGTTCCTCGACGGTTACGAGACGATCGCCGAGCTGGAAACCGCGCTGGGCATCCCTGCCGGTAATTTCGCGGCCACGCTGGAACGCTACAACGCATTCGCGGTCGCGGGCGAGGACCCGGACTTCCACAAGCAGCCGGAATACCTTGCAGCACAGGACAACGGACCCTGGGCTGTGTTCGACTTGTCGCTGGGGCGGGCGATGTATTCGGGATTCACCATGGGCGGTCTGGCGGTGACCGTCGACGGTGAAGTGCAGCGCGCCGACGCCAGCGTCGTCCCGGGGCTGTACGCAGTCGGGGCGTGCGCGTCCAACATCGCGCAGGACGGCAAAGGCTATGCCAGCGGCACGCAGCTGGGGGAGGGTTCGTTTTTCGGGCGCCGCGCCGGAGCGCACGCGGCCCACGGGGTCGCGGGCGGGCACGCCACGCCGAGACTGTAATTCTGCAGAGAAAGTGCGAGTAGAGGCCTGCAGATTTACAGCCTCGCGGGAAACGCGCCCACAGCTTCCTAGACCTGCGCAGGCTCCTTGTCCACCGGGCCCAGCCGCCAGTCACCGCCACCCAGCAGGTGCAGCTCTCGTTCGTGGTGCTGCTCGACGGCGGGCCGGTGACTGACGCTGACCAGCACGCATTCCGGCAACTCGGCGCGCATCAGCTGGTACAACGCGAATTCCAGCCCTTCGTCCAACGCGGAGGTCGCCTCGTCGAGGAAGACCGCCTCGGGCTTGGTGAGCAGGATGCGGGCAAAGGCGACACGCTGCTGTTCGCCGGGGGAGAGCACCTTGGCCCAATCCTGCTCTTCGTCGAGCCGGGCGATCAGCGGGGTCAGCGCGACTTTGCCCAGCACGTCGCGCAATTGGTCATCGGAGACCTCGTCCGGCGAGTTGGGGTAGCACACCACGCTGCGCAGGTCGCCCAGCGGTACGTAGGGCAGCTGCGACAAGAACATCGTCGCGTTGTCCCCCTCGGGACGGCACAGCGTCCCCGACGCGTACGGCCACAGTTCGGCCAGGCTGCGCAGCAGCGTGGTCTTGCCGGATCCCGAGCGCCCGGTGATCACCAACGATTCGCCCCGGTCCAGCGCCACGTCGAGGGGGTCGATCAGCTGGTCTCCGTCCGGCGTGCGCACTTCCAGGCCGCGGAGTTCGACCGCCGACTCCTCACTGTCCTTGACCAGGATGGTCGGCAGGGCCCGGCCCCGCGTGTTCGCATCGACCAGGCCGTGCAACCGGATGATCGCGGCCCGGAATGCGGCGAAGGCGTCGTAGTTGTTGCGGAAGAACGACAACGAATCCTGGATGTTGCCGAAGGCCGTCGCACTCTGCCCGACATCTCCGAAGTCGATGCGGCCGGCGAACAGCCGCGGGGCCTGAATCACCCACGGCAACGGGACGATGGCTTGCGACATCGAGAAGTTCCACCCGTTGAACACGATGGTGCGGCGGACGAACCTGCGGTAGTTGT
>NZ_JBYCLC010000078.1:0-16831 GCF_057473685.1 Mycobacterium sp. TH-M116
ACGGCGGCGGCAAGCAGCCACGCACGCACGGGCCGCTGGAGAACCGCCGGGAGTTCCGTCGCAAGAGCGGCTGAGAGGCGCTGAACACCGTTGAGCGGCACCCGGTCTGTGGTGTCGGTGGCGCTTGTGGGGCTGCGCGGCGCAGGTGCTTTCGTGTGGTTCGCTCGGGTTGCAGGGGTGATCCGGTCCCGGCTGATGGGCCGGCGCCCGGCAGGTCACCTACTGAACCGGGCAGGCGTACTTTCTGGCCGCGGCCATCAGCCGCTGCTGTGATCCGGGCCCGACAACGCCTTGAGCGGCCAACTCCCATCCGATGAACCCCGGTACGCCGCCTTCACACGCCTGGTGAGCGACGCGCCACGCGGTGTCAGGGCTCAAGTGGAATCCATTGCGCTCTAATCCGTGCATGTAGTTGTCGAATTCAGGTGTGCCCTGGTCCGGCACCGCGCCAGCTGAGCTGGACAAGGCAACGGCCGTAACCACCGCTGCGATCAGTGCTGCCATCACGCGTGTCATGTCCATTCCCCCCCCCAGCTAGAGGGCCACGCGAGCACCGCCCGAGAACATCGAGTCGTGGAACTCCACCGCTTCCGGCACCGATCCTTGCGGGATGTCGAACGAGATGGTGCCCTCGATCTCGAGGCCGGGGTTGATGTTGTCCATCCAGGTGTTGTCGCTGAGCGATGAAGTCGCGTCGTACTTGTTGCCGTTGACGATCAGGTGCTGGCTCGATGCGGAGAAGCTCCGGGCGTCGTCACCGATGTTCGTCACGCGGACCTTGACGATGAAGAACTCGCCCTTGGCCTGCTGCGCGGTGAAGACCCCCTCTTTCGTGGCTGACCGGTCAACACCCAGCACCTGGAACTCGAACTTGCCGTCGCGCACCGACGATCCAGCGGAGGCCACGACAGGCCCAGCTGGCTTGGCCGGCTTCGCCGTGGTGACGCTCCCCGTTGAGGGGACCGACGCGGCTGTGTTCGTCTCCGTCACGGTCTTCTTGTTGTTGCCGCTGGTGCTTGCGATGGCTATCAGCAGGACCAGCGCGACCAGCGCGACGATGCCGCCGGCGATCCACTTGGTCTTGTCTGGCCTCGTCTGGGGGACCGGCGCATCGGCCCACCTCTGGCCGTCCCACTTCTGGCCGTCCCAGTACCGTTGTCGGGGGGCGCCACTCGGATCCGGGTACCAACCGGGCATGGGCATGTTGCTCATAGGGTGATCTTCTCCATGCGGCAGTGGCCGGTCGCGAAAGCTCCGGCATTCATAGAAAATTCATGCGTAGCCGCTGGCTCCCGCCAGCTCCGGCATCCACTTGGCGATTGCGTCGTCACGGGCCTGGGAAGCTGCTCGGTCAAGGGACATCGGAACTGTCCAGTGGCGGCCACGACCACTCGGCGATATTCACTCAGGAACGGCGGTGTCGCACCGGGTCGCACCGGGTCGCACCGGGTCGCGTCGTGTTCGGTGAATCCGGTCGCTATCTGATCCGCCGGTCGAATCCTCTGGACTACCCAGGCCTCCTGTCGTTCTGTCGGCCTAGACTGTGCCGGTGCCGAAACTGCAGCTTGTTCAAGACCCGGCCGCTGACGCGCTGCTGGACGAGAGCCCGTTCGCGTTGCTGGTCGGCATGCTGCTCGACCAGCAGGTGCCGATGGAGACCGCGTTCGCGGGACCGAAGAAGATCGCCGACCGCATGGGTGGCTTCGACGCCGCCGAGATCGCCGACTACGACCCGGAGAAGTTCGCCGCGCTGTGTTCGGAAAAGCCTGCGATACACCGCTTTCCGGGAGCCATGGCCAAGCGTGTCCAGGCGTTGGCGCAGATCGTCGTGGACCGCTACGACGGGGACGCCACCGGGTTGTGGCGCTACGGCGAGCCCGACGGGCACGAACTGCTGCGACGGCTCAAAGGCCTGCCCGGTTTCGGTGAGCAGAAGGCGCAGATCTTCCTGGCGCTGCTGGGCAAGCAGTACGGGGTGACACCGCCGGGATGGCGCGAGGCGGCGGGCGACTTCGGCCGGCCCGGCACGCACATCTCGGTCGCCGACATCGTCGACGCGCGTTCGCTCGGGCAGGTGCGCTCGCACAAGAAGCAGATGAAAGCCGAGGCCAAGGCGGCGGCCAAGCCGGCGGCCAAGGTGGCGGCCAAGGCGGCACAGTAACCGGTGAGCAGTACAGAAAGGCGCCATCATGAAGACACACATCACGTGTCCGTGCGGAGAGGCCATCGTCGGCAAGGATGAGGACGAGCTGGTCGAACTGACCCAGGGCCATCTCGCCGCGGTCCACCCGGGGCTGGAGTACGACCGCGACGCCATCTTGTTCATGGCGTACTGAATGGCGTGCTGACGAGTGACCGGCGCGCCCCGTCGCGGGGACACGCCGGTCGGCACGTCTGCAAGGTCGGGCTCTACGCGGGCTCTACGGCACCACCGTCGAGCCGATCGTGGGCATGAACTGACACTGCTTTTCCTTGGTGGTCACCTGCCCGAAGATCGTCGACATGACGCTTCCCGAGCCCGTGTCGGCGATTGCGGTCAGCGTCGTCGGCCCCTCCGGGTTGATATCGGAGCGGGGCTTGAGCGCGACGGTGCCGGACTTGCCGGTCGTCAGGTTCACCCAGGTGACGTTCAACGGGAGCTTCTGCACCTCGGCCGGGCCGGGTGTGCCCACCGCGGTGAACACGTAGGCGGTCTGGCCCGGGCCCGGACCTGGCAGCGGGATCGTTGCCGGACCTGCCACCGACAGCGCGGTCGCGATCGAGTTGCCGCCGTCGGCAACGCAATTGGTGCCGATCGACGGGTACAGAAAGTCCTGGGTGGGCGGGGCGTCGCGGCCGAAATCCGGAGTCGGCGCAGCCGCCGGCGCGGGTCCGGGCGCCGCGGAATCCGGAACCGGGGCGGCCAGTGCCGCGGCCGGCGGCGTGTTTGCCGGTGGCACGGCAGGGGCGGCGAAGGGCGCCGGGCCCACCGCGTGTGCCGGGTCGACGCCCGTGGGCAGGTGTGCCTGCAGGCCGGGCTGCAGCCCCTCCGGTGGCACGTGCGCGACCGGCGCCTGGACGAAGTGGTCCACCGATGCGGCCACGTTCTTGGACTCGGCGGGAGCGGTCGGGCTGTGGGTGAAGGCCTGCGCGGCCGCCATGAGCAGCTGGGTCGCCTGCTCGGGGTTGCCGGCCGCCTGCTGGATGATCGGGCTCAGCTCCGACAACGCCGGCAGTCCCGGCATTTGCTGGGCCGAGCTCGACTGCGGTGGAGGCGGCGGCGCGGCCGATGCCGCGGCCACGATCGCCAATCCTTCGGGCAGTTTCCTGATATGTGCCACGAGTCCTCCGGTCCTGGTAGTGGGTTAGCCGACTGAGTGGCTGATCAGGGCAGGGCCGAAAGCAGTCCCGGCGCTGCGGCGGCAGGCGCCGCGGCGGCCGGTGCGCCCGAGGCCAAACCCGACAGGTCGCCGGGCAGCGTGACCTGTGGCGGCACTTTCACCGGCAGGCCCGGCAGTGCGGGCATGTCGATCTTGGCCTGCGGCAGACCGGCGGCCGGCGTCCCCGCGGCCGGCGCCGAAGCAGCCGGAGCGGCAGCGCCGGGCAGGGAGATCGGCAGGCCCGGGATCGGCGACGCCGCCGGGGCCGGAGCAGTCGCCGGTGCCGGTGATGTCAGGCCCGGGATCGACGCCGGCAGTCCTGGAATCGCCGGGGCGCTCTGCGCCGCGGGTGCGGTGGCCGCCGGCGTCAGCCCGGGGATCGGGGGCAGGCCCGCCGAGGTCGCCGCGGGCGCCGTCGCCGCCGCCGGGGTCAAACCCGGGAAGCTGATGCCGGGAGCCGACGGAGGAGCCGCGGGCGGCGTGGCGCCGAGTGCGGTCGCGAGGCTCTGCAGGATCTGCGGCGCGTTGGCCGCCGAGCTGATCAGCTGCTGCGGAATGTCCTGCACGGGCGGAAGAGCCGGTACCGGATCGGCGTGGGCGATACCGCCCGTCAAAAGCGCTGCGGACGAACCGACTACGACGGCGGTTGCACGCAGATAGGTCCAGATGGTTGGCATGTCTCTCCCTGGTTGTCGACGACAGGTCCCGTGCCAGAAGTTACGTCGATACTGATGGGACTCAAGTGACACGTGTGGCATTTATTCGATCGTGACTCGTTCGAGTGACAGCGGTGACCGGGCGACCGCCGTACCGTGACCGGCCGCGGGGGGCTTCGCCGTCGGCACGCCTTAAAGTCGGAGGGATCGACACCACCTCGGTCGCCCCGGCGGCAACCAACGACGCCAGGCCGGCGCACCGGCTCAGCACCGTCGCGCCGGTGCTGTTGATCCTCAGCGTCGCCGCCCGCCTCGCCTGGACGTATGTGGCGCGCAACGGGGCGAACTTCGTCGACCTGCATGTGTATCTGGGCGGCTCGGCCGCACTCGATCATCCGGGCACCCTGTACAGCTACGTGTACGCCGACCAGACGCCGGACTTCCCGCTGCCGTTCACCTACCCGCCGTTCGCGGCGGTGGTGTTCTACCCGCTGCACCTGTTGCCGTTCGGACTGGTCGCCTTCGTGTGGCAGATCGCGACCGTGGCCGCGTTGTACGGCTCGATCCGGATCAGCCAGCGGTTGATGGGCGTTGCCTCGGGCGCCGGCCACCGCGTGGCGATGCTGTGGACGGCAGTCGCGATCTGGATCGAACCGCTGCGCAGCACGTTCGACTACGGGCAGATCAATGTGCTGCTGATGCTGGCGGTGCTGTGGGCGGTCGCGACCTCGCGGTGGTGGCTGTCCGGCCTGTTGGTCGGCACGGCAGCCGGGATCAAGCTGACCCCGGCGATCGCCGGGGTCTACCTGCTGGGCGCCCGGCGGTGGGCGGCCGCGGTGTCCTCGGCCGTGGTGTTCGCCGCGACCGTCGGATTGTCGGCTCTGGTCGTCGGCGGCCAGGCTCGCTACTACTTCACCCGACTGCTCGGCGACGCGCACCGCGTCGGGCCCGTCGCCACCTCGTTCAACCAATCATGGCGCGGCGGCATCTCCCGGATCGTCGGTTATGACGCCGGCTATGGTCCGCCGGTGCTCGCCGCCCTCGGCGGTACAGCTGTCCTGGCCGCGCTGGCGTGGTGGGCGCTGGGGTCCGGGGATCGGCTCGGCAGATTGCTGGTGGTCGAGGTGTTCGGGCTGCTGCTCTCGCCGATCTCCTGGACCCACCACTGGGTATGGCTGGTCCCGCTGATGATGTGGCTGCTGCACGGACCCCTGAGTGCGCGCCGCGGCACGCGGATCCTGGGCTGGACCTGGCTGGCACTCACCGTCGTCGGCGTGCCGTGGCTGCTCAGCTTCGTGCAACCGAGCATCTGGACGATCCACCGCCCGTGGTACCTGGCCTGGGCCGGCCTGGTCTACATCGGCGCCGCGGTCGCGACCCTGGGCTGGATCGCCGGCACCAGCCGGCGCGACATCGGGCCGACCGGCCGGATCAGCCTCCGACGATCCCGTTGATGTCGCGCGCCATCGCGATGTCGTTCTGGGTGATGCCGCCCTCGGAGTGCGTCACCAAAGCGAAAGTCACTGTTCGCCAGCGGATATCGATGTCGGGGTGATGATCTCGGCTCTCAGCGTGCTCGGCCACCCGGCGTACCGCGTCGATCCCGCCCAGGAACGTCGGGAACGTGATCGACCGGCGCAGGACGCCTTCGGCGCGCTCCCATCCGTTCAGTTCGGGCAGCGCGGCGTCCACTTGCTCATCCGATAACACAGCCATGACCCGACGGTATACCCTCACTGGCCATGCCCACCCAGATCGTCGTCGCCGCGGCCGTCATCTCCGGCCCCGCGGTCCTGGTGGCCCAACGGGTGCGGCCGCCGGAGCTGGCCGGCCGCTGGGAACTGCCCGGCGGCAAGGTCGCGGCCGGTGAATCCGAGCGCGATGCGCTGGCCCGGGAACTGGCCGAGGAGCTGGGTGTGGCGGCGGCCGACGTCGTGGTGGGCGACCGGCTCGGGCACGACATCGCGCTGGACGGCGCGGCGACGTTGCGGGCCTACCGGGTACGGCTGGTCCGCGGTGAACCGCGGGCGCAGGATCATCGGGCGCTGCGCTGGGTGACGGCGGCCGAACTGCACGACGTCGACTGGGTGCCCGCCGACCGGGGCTGGCTGGGCGACCTGGCCGGGGCCCTTGCAGCGGGCTCGTGACGACTCCACAGGAGTTGGTCAGCCAATCTGCAGCCCGGCGATAGGTTGCTACAGTCACAATTGTAGATATCACGATCAATGGCTTCGGCCCGGCTTGCCTGCGACGAGTCCACCGGCTGCTGGGGTCGGCTGCGGATCGCGGTGCCACGCGGACGGCGGGCTCACCCGTATGCCAGAAGCCGGCGCCGCCGCCGGCACGAACGGGGGGCTTCACAACACCATCGAGTGGGAACCCCCGGGCAGGATCCATCGAACAGGAGGTTGTGCCGTTGACCCCGAAACCCCACACCGGCGGGCCGCTCGAGGAACTGCTCGAGCGCAGCGGGCGGTTCTTCACCCCGGGGGAGTTCTCGGCGGACCTGCGCACTGTCACCCGTCAGGGCGGCCGCGAAGCCGACGCGTTCTACCGCGACCGGTGGAGCCACGACAAGGTGGTCCGCTCCACTCACGGCGTCAACTGCACCGGGTCGTGCTCGTGGAAGATCTACGTCAAGGACGGGATCATCACCTGGGAGACCCAGCAGACCGACTACCCCTCGGTGGGCCCTGACCGTCCGGAATACGAACCGCGCGGATGCCCGCGCGGCGCCTCGTTCTCCTGGTACAGCTATTCGCCCACCCGGGTGCGCTACCCGTACGCCCGCGGCGTGCTGGTCGACATGTACCGGGAAGCCAAGGCCCGCCTCGGGGACCCCGTATTGGCCTGGGCCGACATTCAGGCCGATCCCGAGCGTCGCCGCCGCTACCAGCAGGCTCGCGGCAAGGGCGGGCTGGTGCGGATCACCTGGGCCGAGGCCACCGAGCTGATCGCCGCCGCCCACGTGCACACCATCAAGGCCTACGGTCCGGACCGGGTCGCCGGCTTCTCCCCGATCCCGGCCATGTCGATGGTGTCCTACGCCGCCGGCTCCCGGTTCGTCGAGCTGATCGGCGGCGTGATGACGTCGTTCTACGACTGGTACGCCGACCTCCCGGTGGCCTCGCCGCAGGTGTTCGGCGATCAGACCGACGTGCCCGAATCCGGCGACTGGTGGGACGCGGCCTATCTGATGATGTGGGGTTCCAACGTTCCGATCACCCGGACTCCCGACGCGCACTGGATGGCCGAGGCGCGCTACCGCGGCACCAAGGTGGTCACCGTCAGCCCCGACTACGCCGACAACACCAAGTTCGCCGACGAGTGGATGCCGTGCGCGGCCGGCACCGACGGGGCGCTGGCGATGGCGATGGGCCACGTCATCCTCTCGGAATGCTATGTGGCAAAGCAGATTCCGTTCTTCGCCGACTTCGCGCGCCGATACACCGACCTGCCGTTCCTGATCAAGCTGGAACAACGCGGCGACATGGTGGTGCCGGGGAAGAATCTCACGGCGGCCGACCTGGGAGAGGCGGTCGAGAACGCGGCACTCAAGCCCGCGGTGTGGGACGAGGCGACCGACTCCGCGGCGGTGCCCAACGGCTCACTGGGATTCCGTTACGGCGAGGACGGCATCGGCCGGTGGAACCTGGACCTCGGCGATCTGGTGCCGGCCCTCAGCGTGCACGGCTCGAACACGGATCCCAGCACGGCCCTGGTGCATCTGCCCAGCTTCGACACGGTCGACGGCGAGGGTAGGGCTGTGGCGCGCGGTATCCCGGTACGGCGCGTCGGAGAGCATCTGGTGTGCACGGTGTTCGACCTGATGCTCGCCCATTACGGGGTCGCGCGGCCGGGGCTGCCGGGCGACTGGCCCACCGGCTACGACGACGCGGCACAGCAGAACACCCCGGCCTGGCAGGAGCCGATCACCGGCGTCTCGGCCGCACAGGCCATCCGGGTCGCGCGCGAATTCGCCCGCAACGCGGAGGAATCCGGCGGCCGGTCGATGATCATCATGGGCAGTGGGATCAATCAGTGGTTCCACGGCGATGCCACCTACCGCGCAGTGCTGGCGCTGCTGATGCTGACCGGTTCGATGGGACGCAACGGCGGTGGCTGGGCGCACTATGTCGGTCAGGAAAAAGTCCGTCCGCTCACCGGATTCCAGACCATGGCGATGGCCACCGACTGGGTGCGCCCACCGCGACTGATCCCCGGAGCCTCCTACTGGTACGCCCACACCGACCAATGGCGCTACGACAACTACGAAGCCGACAAGCTGGCCAGCCCGGTCGGCCGGGGCCGGTTCGCCGGCAAACACACCATCGATCTGCTGGCCTCGGCGGCGGCCATGGGCTGGAGCCCGTACTACCCGCAATTCGACCGGTCCAGCCTGGACGTCGCCGACGAGGCCCACGCCGCGGGCCGCGACGTCGCCGAGTACGTCGCCGAGCGGCTCGGTCAACGCGAACTCAAGCTGGCCGTCACCGATCCCGACGACCCGGTCAACTGGCCGCGCGTGCTGACGGTCTGGCGGGCCAACCTGATCGGTTCGTCGGGCAAGGGCGGCGAGTATTTCCTGCGCCATCTGCTGGGCACCGATTCCAACGTGCAGGCCGAGCCCCCCGAGGGCGGGATACGTCCCGTCGACGTGAGGTGCGAGGGAGACATTCCCGAGGGCAAGCTCGACCTGCTGATGTCGATCGACTTTCGGCAGACCTCCACGACGCTGGTCTCGGATGTGGTGCTGCCGGCCGCGACCTGGTATGAGAAGGCCGACATCTCCAGCACCGACATGCACCCGTTCGTGCACGCGTTCAGCGCCGCGACCGATCCGCCCTGGGAAACACGTTCGGACTTCGAGGCGTTCGGTGCGATTGCGCGAACTTTCAGCGCGATGGCCAAACAGCATCTGGGCACCCGCAGCGACGTGGTGCTCAGTGCCCTGGAACACGACACCCCCGACGCGATGGTCTATCCCGACGGTACCGAGAACGACTGGCTGCACACCGGTGCGACGCCGATACCGGGGCGCACCATGCCCAAGCTCACCGTCGTGGAGCGCGACTACACCGCCGTCTACGACAAGTGGCGGACGCTGGGCCCGCTCGTCGACCGATTCGGGCTGACCACCAAGGGTGTCACGGTCCACCCCAGCCGCGAGGTCGACGAGCTCGCGGCCAAATTCGGGGTGATGAACTCCGGTGCGGCGCAGGGCCGCCCGGCCGTCACCACCGACGAGCGGATGGCTGACGTCATGCTGCTGCTGTCGGGAACGTGCAACGGCCGGCTCGCGGTCGAGGGCTTCCGCGAACTCGAGAAGCGCACCGGCCAGCGGCTCACCCACCTCGCCGAGGGCAACGAGGACCGCCGCATCACCTATGCCGACACCCAGGCACGTCCGGTCCAGGTGAACACCAGCCCGGAGTGGTCGGGCAGCGAAACGGGCGGTCGGCGCTACGCGCCGTTCACCGTCAACATCGAGAACCTCAAGCCGTTCCACACCCTGACCGGGCGGATGCATTTCTACCTGGCCCACGACTGGATCGAGGAACTCGGCGAACACCTGCCCGTCTTCCGCCCGCCCCTGGACATGGCGCGGTTGTTCGGTCAGTCCGAGCTCGGTCCGACCAAGGACGGGATCGGGCTCACCGTAAGGTATCTGACCCCGCACTCCAAGTGGTCGTTCCACTCCACCTACCAGGACAACCTGTACATGCTCTCGTTGTCGCGTGGCGGTCCGACGATGTGGATGAGTCCCGGCGATGCCGCGAAAATCGGCGCGCGCGACAACGATTGGGTGGAGGCTGTCAACACCAACGGCATCTACGTCGCCCGGGCGATCGTCTCGCACCGCATGCCCGACGGTGTGGTGTTCGTCTACCACGTGCAGGAACGCACCGTCGACACGCCGCGCACCGAGACCAACAACAAGCGGGGAGGCAACCACAACGCACTGACCCGGATCCGGATCAAGCCCAGCCACCTCGCCGGTGGCTATGGCCAGCACGCGTTCGCGTTCAACTACCTGGGCCCCGCCGGTAGCCAGCGCGACGAGGTGACCGTGGTACGCCGGCGCAGCCAGGAAGTGAGTTACTGAGCAATGAAAGTCATGGCCCAATTGGCGATGGTGATGAACCTCGACAAATGCATCGGCTGCCACACCTGCTCGGTCACCTGCAAGCAAGCCTGGACCAACCGCACTGGCACCGAATACATCTGGTTCAACAATGTCGAAACCCGCCCGGGTCAAGGTTATCCGCGCACCTACGAGGACCAGGACCGGTGGCGCGGCGGCTGGGTGCGCGACAAGAGGGGCCGGCTGAGGTTGCGCGACGGGGGCCGCATCGCCAAACTGCTGCGGATCTTCGCCAACCCCCGGCTGCCCACCATCGACGACTACTACGAACCGTGGACCTACGACTACGAGAACCTGACCACGGCGCCGGCCGGAGACACCTTCCCCACCGCAGCGCCGCGCAGTCTGATCAGCGGCAAACCGATGAAGATCACCTGGGGCCCGAACTGGGACGACAACCTGTCCGGGTCGCCGGAGATCCTGGCCGGAGACCCGATCCTGAAAAAGGTCAACGAGGAGGTCCGGCTTCGGCTCGAAGAGACCTTCATGTTCTATCTGCCGCGCATCTGCGAGCACTGCCTCAACCCCTCCTGTGTGGCCTCGTGCCCGTCGGGTGCGATGTACAAGCGCAGCGAGGACGGCATCGTGCTGGTCGACCAGGACCGCTGCCGGGGCTGGCGGATGTGTGTCTCTGGATGCCCCTACAAGAAGGTGTATTTCAACCACAAGACCGGCAAGGCCGAGAAGTGCACGCTGTGCTACCCGCGGATGGAGGTCGGCCTGCCGACCATCTGCTCGGAGACCTGTGTGGGGCGGTTGCGCTACCTGGGCCTGGTGCTCTACGACGCCGACCGGGTGCTTCACGCCGCGTCGGTGGAGAATGACACCGACCTCTATGAGGCGCAGCGCCAGATCCTGTTGGACCCCCACGATCCCGAGGTGATCGCCGGCGCGCGCGCCGAGGGCATCTCCGACGAGTGGATCGAGGCCGCGCAGCGCTCCCCGATCCACGCGCTGATCAACACCTACAAGGTCGCGCTGCCCCTGCACCCCGAGTACCGCACCATGCCCATGGTCTGGTACATCCCGCCGCTGTCGCCGGTGGTCGACGCGGTCAGCCGCGACGGCCACGACGGGGAGGATCTGGGCAACCTGTTCGGTGCGCTGGAAGCGCTGCGCATTCCGATGCAGTATCTGGCCGAACTGTTCACCGCCGGCGACACCGGTCCGGTGGAGGATGTGCTGCGCCGACTGGCGGCGATGCGCTCCTACATGCGTGACATCAACCTCGGACGCGAAACTCAGCCGCACATCCCGGAGTCGGTGGGCATGACCGAACAACAGATCTACGAGATGTACCGGCTGCTTGCCATCGCGAAATACGAAGAGCGCTATGTGATTCCGACGGCATTCAACCCGCAGGCCCGTGATCTCGAGGAGCAGGGTTGCGCACTGGAGGGCGACGGCGGCCCCGGCATGTACGAGTCGGGCGAACCGGTGCCCGTGTCGGTGGAAACCTTCCACGCCACACAGCGATCCAGAGTGAACCTGCTCAACTGGGACGGTCGCCAGGCATCGGCGGGGATGTTCCCGGAAGAACACGGGCAAGAAGAACACGGGCAAGAAGAACACGGGCAATGAGACTGCTTCAGCGTTGGGACCGTTCCGGGGACCGGATCCAGGACCGCCTCGTCTGGCAGGCCGCGTCGCTGCTGCTGGCCTATCCCGACGACGGGTTGACCGGGCGGCTTGACACCGTGTCGGAGCTGCTGGCTCATGTCGTCGGCCCCGCAGGCGAATTGCTCGGGCACACGGCGGCGGCGCTGCGGGTTCGCGAGCCGATGGCCGCGGCGATGGACTACGTCGCCACCTTCGACCTGCGGCGACGAGCCACGATGTATCTGACGTACTGGACTGCCGGGGACACCCGCAACCGTGGCCGCGAGATGCTGGCCTTCGCCAGCGCCTACCGGGAAGCCGGCGTGCAGCCGCCGCGCGCCGAAGCCCCCGACTACCTGCCGGTGGTGCTCGAATTCGCCGCGACGGTCGATCCCGCGGCCGGGCGTCGGTTGCTGAGCGAGCACCGGGTCCCCCTCGACGTGTTGCACAGCGCCCTGGCCGACGCCGGGTCGCCCTATGCGCCCACCGTGGCGGCGGTCTGCGGCACCCTGCCGGTGGCCACCGACCAGGAGCTGCGCCGCGCGGAGCGCCTGGCGAAATCCGGTCCGCCCGCCGAAGCCGTTGGGCTGCAGGAATTCACCTTGACCGTACCTCCCCGACGGCAGGCAGGAGCGCCACATGTTTAGCAACGTGCTGTTCTGGGACATCGCGCCGTATGTGACGCTGACGGTCCTGATCCTGGGCACCTGGTGGCGGTACCGCTACGACAAGTTCGGCTGGACCTCCCGGTCCTCGCAGATCTACGAGTCGCGCCTGCTGCGGATCGGCAGCCCGATCTTTCACTTCGGCATCCTGGCGGTTTTCGCCGGGCATGTGATGGGGCTGCTCATCCCGCCGCGGGTGACCCACTGGCTGAAGGTGAGCGACTACGCCTACCACATGCAGGCGGTGATCGCCGGGTCGATCGCGGGCGTCGCGGCGCTGGCGGGCATCGGGCTGCTGATCTACCGCCGGTTCACCCGCCCCGCGGTGTCGCTGGCCACCACCCGCGGCGACAAGGTCATGTATACGGTGCTGGTGCTGGCCATCGTGGTGGGCCTCTACTGCGACCTGATCGGCACCGGCCCGCACGGAGGCGAATTCCACTACCGCTACACGGTCGGGCTGTGGTTCCGGCGGATCTGGATCCTGCAGCCGCACGGAGAGGTCATGATCAACGCGCCGTGGGACTACCAGCTGCACGCCCTGATCGGGATGGTGCTGTTCACGCTGTGGCCGTTCACTCGCCTGGTGCACGTGTTCAGCGCGCCGATCGCCTACCTGTTCCGGCCCTACATCGTCTACCGCAGCCGTGAGGTGACGGCCACGGGAGACATGGTCGGCGCGGCGCCGCCCCGCCGCGGGTGGTAAGGCCCGGGTAACCGGTGTGACGTGAGGGCGGCGACACGCCGGGCGCGACCGCCGCCGCTTCACACTCGAGGCTGCCGTTTCACATTCGACGGACACCCGGTGACCTGCTCGGTTCGCGTACGCGCAGTCCGCGCTGCCACAATCAGCGACGTGCCATTTCGCAACGTCGCCATCGTCGCCCACGTCGACCACGGAAAAACCACCCTGGTCGACGCCATGCTGCGGCAGTCCGGGGCGTTGACGCACCGCGGTGACGACACCCAGGAACGCATCATGGACAGCGGTGACCTCGAGAAAGAAAAGGGCATCACCATCCTGGCCAAGAACACCGCCGTGCACCGCCTGCACCCGGATGGGACCGTGACGGTGATCAACGTCATCGACACTCCCGGGCACGCGGACTTCGGGGGCGAGGTCGAACGCGGTCTGTCCATGGTGGACGGGGTGTTGCTGCTGGTCGACGCGTCAGAGGGGCCGCTGCCCCAGACCCGGTTCGTGCTGCGCAAGGCGCTGGCGGCCCACCTGCCCGTGATCCTCGTCGTCAACAAGACGGACCGGCCGGACGCGCGCATCGCCGAGGTGGTCGACGCCAGCCACGACCTGCTGCTCGACGTCGCCTCGGACCTCGACGACGAGGCGGCCAAGGCGGCCGAGCACGCGCTGGGGCTGCCGACGCTGTACGCGTCCGGTCGCGCGGGCATCGCAAGCACCGAACAGCCCGCCGACGGGGAGGTGCCCGTCGGCGACAACCTCGACCCGCTGTTCGACGTATTGATGGAGCACATCCCGCCGCCGTCGGGGGACCCCGACGCCCCGCTGCAGGCGTTGGTGACCAACCTCGACGCGTCGGCCTTCCTCGGGCGGCTCGCCCTGATCCGCATCTACAACGGCAGACTGCGCAAGGGGCAGCAGGTCGCCTGGATGCGGGAAGTCGACGGGTTGCCCGTCATCACCAACGCCAAGATCACCGAGTTGCTCGTGACCGAGGGGGTCGAGCGCAGCGCCACCGACGAGGCGGTCGCCGGCGACATCGTGGCCGTGGCGGGCCTGGCCGAGATCATGATCGGGGACACCCTGGCCGATCCCGAACACGCTCACGCGCTGCCGCGCATCACCGTCGACGAGCCGGCGATCTCGGTGACCGTCGGCACCAACACCTCGCCGCTGGCCGGCAAAGTCGGCGGCCACAAGCTGACCGCGCGCATGGTCCGCGGCCGGCTGGACACCGAGTTGGTCGGCAACGTATCCATCCGGGTCGTGGACATCGGCCGGCCCGACGCGTGGGAGGTGCAAGGCCGCGGCGAGCTCGCCCTGGCCGTGCTGGTCGAACAGATGCGCCGCGAGGGCTTCGAGCTCACGGTCGGCAAGCCGCAAGTGGTCACCAGAACGATCGACGGCAAGCTTCACGAGCCGTTCGAGGCGATGACGATCGACTGCCCGGAGGAATTCGTCGGCGCGATCACCCAATTGATGGCCGGCCGCAAGGGCCGCATGGAGGACATGACCAACCACGCAGCCGGCTGGGTCCGGATGGACTTCATCGTGCCCAGCCGCGGCCTGATCGGCTTCCGCACCGACTTCCTCACGCTCACCCGCGGCACCGGCATCGCGAACGCCGTGTTCGACGGCTACCGCCCGTGGGCAGGGGAGATCCGGTCCCGCCACACCGGCTCCCTGGTGTCCGACAGGTCTGGCACCATCACGCCGTTCGCTCTCATCCAGCTCGCCGACCGGGGCCAATTCTTCGTCGAGCCCGGCCAGGACACCTATGCCGGCATGGTCGTGGGGATCAACCCCCGCCCTGAGGATCTCGACATCAACGTCACCCGCGAGAAGAAGCTGACCAACATGCGATCGTCGACCGCGGACGTCATGGAGACGCTGGCCAAACCGCTCGAGCTGGACCTGGAACGCGCCATGGAATTCTGCGCCGGCGACGAATGCGTCGAAGTGACCCCGGAGATCGTGCGCGTCCGCAAGGTCGAGTTGGACGCGACGGCCCGGGCCCGCGGCCGGGCGCGGGCGAAGGCTCGGGGTTAGGTCGGTTGTCGGGGGTTCCCGCCCGCGGGCGTGACGCCGTGGCGAGATCCGCGCCGGATTTCGGCGCGGGTTGCGGCCCGGATTCGGGCGGCGGCGCTCCGCTCGCCGAGCGTGCCCGGGCGCATGCGCCCGATACCCTGATCGGCGTGCCGAGACGACTGCGCCGCCTGTTCACCGCGGCCGGTGTCGTCGTTTCCCTGACCGGACTGGCTCTGGCGGCGTGCACGGTCAAACCGCCGCCGGCGCCGCAGAGCACCGACACGCCGCACCACTCAGCGCCGCCGCGCCAGCGGGTCATGCAGATCATCATGGGCATCGACTCGATCGGCGCGGGGTTCAATCCGCATCTGCTGTCGGACCTGTCGCCGGTGAACGCGGCGATCAGCGCGCTGGTGCTGCCCAGTGCGTTCCGGCCGGTGCCCGACACCAGCACGCCGACGGGGTCCCGCTGGGAGATGGACCCGACCCTGCTGGTCTCCGCTGAGGTGACCGCCCAGAACCCGTTCACGGTGACCTACAAGATCCGTCCCGAGGCGCAGTGGACGGACAACGCCCCGATCGCTGCCGACGACTTCTGGTACCTGTGGCGGCAGATGGTCAGCCAGCCCGGCGTGGTCGACCCGGCCGGCTACGACACGATCACCGGGGTGCAGTCGCTCGACGGCGGCAAGCAGGCGGTGGTCACCTTCTCCGAACCGTATCCGGCCTGGCGGGAGCTGTTCACCAACATCCTGCCGGCGCACATCGTCAAGGACGTGCCGGGCGGCTTCACGGCGGGGCTGGCCCGGTCGATGCCGGTCACCGGGGGCCAGTTCCGGGTGGAGACCATCGACCCGCAGCGCGACGAGATCCTGATCGCCCGCAACGACCGCTACTGGGGTCAGCCCGCCAAGCCCGCGCTCATCTTGTTCCGCCGCGCGGGCGCGCCGGCGGCGCTGGCCGACTCGGTGCGCAACGGCGACACCCAGGTCGCCCAGGTGCACGGCGGGTCCGCGGCGTTCGCGCAGTTGTCCGCGATCCCCGACGTGCGGACCGCCCGGATCGTCACACCGCGGGTCATGCAGCTGACGCTGCGCGCCAACGAACCCAAACTCGCCGACACCCGGGTCCGCAAGGCGATTCTGGGGTTGCTCGACGTCGACCTGCTCGCGGCCGTGGGCGCCGGCAGCGACAACACCGTCACACTGGACCAGGCTCAGATCCGCTCGCCCAGCGACCCCGGCTACGAGCCGACAGCGCCGCCGGCCATGACGACGACGGCGGCGCTGGGCTTGCTGACCGCCGCCGGTTTCGACGTCGAGAGCACCGGGTCGGTGCCGGTGGCGTCGTCGACGATGGCACCGACGCCTACGGCAACCGAACCGCCGGAAACCGGACCGCCGGAGGTCGTCCGCGGCCGCATCAGCAGGGACGGCCAGCAGTTGTCGCTCGTCATCGGCGTCGCGGCCAACGACCCGACGTCCGTTGCAGTGGCCAACACCGCCGCCGACCAACTGCGCGACGTCGGCATCGCCGCGACCGTGCTGGCGCTGGACCCGGTGACGCTCTACCGCGACGCTCTCGACGACAACCGGGTGGACGCGGTCGTGGGATGGCGTCAGGCGGGCGGTAATCTGGCGACGTTGCTGGAATCCCGTTATGGGTGCCCCGCCCTGCGCACG
>NZ_JBYCLC010000079.1:0-25626 GCF_057473685.1 Mycobacterium sp. TH-M116
ATCCCGATCGGGCTGTCCTGGCCGCCGGCTTTGTGCTCGATGCGGTCGACGATCCACTTGAGCACCCGGCTGTTCTCCCCGAACCCGGGCCATAAGAACTTGCCTCCTTCGCCGCGGCGGAACCAGTTGACGAAGAACACCTTGGGCAGCTTTGACTCGTCGGAGTTCTTGCCGATGTCGATCCAATGCTGGAAGTAGTCGCCGACGTGGTAGCCCATGAAGGGCAGCATCGCCATCGGGTCCCGCCGCACGGTGCCCACCGCGCCCTCGGCGGCGGCGGTGCGTTCAGACCCCATCGTGGCGCCCATGAACACGCCGTGCTGCCAGTCGCGGGCCTGCGTCACCAGCGGAACGGTCGTCTTGCGGCGCGCACCGAACAGGATCGCCGAGATCGGCACGCCCTGCGGGTCGTCCCACTCGGGCGCCAGGATCGGGCACTGCGACATCGGGGTGCAGTAGCGCGAATTCGGATGCGCCGCGGTGGTTTCACTCTCCCGGAAGTACCAGTCGTTGCCCTTCCAGTCGATGAGGTGCGGCGGCTCGCCCTCCAGGTCCTCCCACCACACGTCGCCGTCGTCGTCGAGTGCCACATTGGTGAACACCGTGTTGCCCGCGGCGATGGTCCGCATGGCGTTCGGGTTGGACTTCCAGTTAGTCCCCGGCGCCACGCCGAAGAACCCGGCCTCGGGGTTGACCGCGTACAGTCGGCCGTCCTTGCCGAACCGCATCCAGGCGATGTCGTCGCCGAGCGTCTCGGCGCGCCAGCCCGGGACGGTCGGCTGCAGCATGGCCAGGTTGGTCTTGCCGCACGCCGACGGGAACGCCGCCGCGATGTAGTACGCCTTGTCCTCCGGGGAGATCAGCTTGAGGATCAGCATGTGTTCGGCCAGCCAGCCCTCGTCGCGGGCCATCACCGACGCGATCCGCAGCGCGTAACACTTCTTGCCCAGCAGCGCGTTGCCGCCGTAGCCCGACCCGTAGCTCCAGATCTCCCGGGTCTCCGGGAACTGGGTGATGTACTTGGTGTCGCTGCACGGCCACGGCACGTCCTGCTGGCCCGGCTCCAGCGGAGCTCCCACGGAATGCAGCGCCTTGACGAAGAAGCCGTCGTCGCCGATCTTCTCCAAAGCCGCCTTGCCCATCCGGGTCATCACCTTCATCGAGACGACGACGTACTCGGAATCGGTGATCTCCACACCCAGCTTGGGGTCCTCGGCGCCCAGCGGACCCATGCAGAACGGCACCACCCACATCGTGCGGCCCCGCATGCACCCGCGGTACAGGTCGGTCATGGTGGCCCGCATCTCGGCCGGGTCCATCCAGTTGTTCGTCGGACCCGCGTCCTCCTCGCGCTCCGAGCAGATGAACGTCCGGGACTCCACGCGCGCCACGTCGGCGGGGTCGGACAGCGCCAAGAACGAATTGGGGAAGTTCTTCTCGTTCACCCGCTTGAAGGTGCCGGCCTCGACGAGCTGCTCGGCCAGCCGTTGCCACTCCTCGTCAGAACCGTCGGCGAACATCACCCGGTCGGGCTCGGTCAGCTCGGCGACCTCCTGGACCCACGACAGCAGACCCTGATGCTTCGTCGGTGCGGTATCCAGACCGGGAATGGTCGCTGAGGTCATCGAACTCTCCTGAATTCTCCTGTGTGCTTACGGGCGCCTGTCCTGGTGAGTACTCCCTGTCCTGGTCAGTACTCATAGCCACGCCCACACAACGATTGACAAGGTGGCGTTGACTACAGGTTATCGTGAGCAACTTGTCGAGTGAGGCTCGGGCAGGTATAAGCCTGCTCACAACAACGATTCAGAAAACAGTGCCGAAAGTCGGCAATTCCTGCCATGTGCGCTCCTCGAGGACGGTCAGCCGGTGTCGGCATCCGTGGCACGGCTCTCGGGTGGGCGTATACCCGGTTCGTCCAGTTCCTCACGCACGATCTCGAGCGCGGCGGTGAGCGCCGGCATCTCCTCGTCCCGCACCGCGGCCGCACGCGCCGCGGCGACGGCGTGCTCGCGCAGCTCGGTGTCGATGGCGCTGACCCGCCGGCTGAACTGAGCGTTCTCGGCCTCCTCGCGGGCGACCAGCGCGGTGCTCAGCGCCGCCTCGGCGGCCAGCACCCGCGTCGCGACCAGCTCCTCCACCACCGAACGCAGCGACGCCGTCAGGTCGCCGGCCCAGCGGTCCAGCACCGCGCGGTCGTGCAGCAGGCCACGCAGGTTGACCACCGCGAACGTGACAGCCAGTCCGACCGCCACGCAGGCCGCGGCACCGGCGAACTCCACCGCGGCATTCGGCCGCGGAGCCAGACCCGACACCAGCCGGCTCAGGGTCAGCGCCACCCCCAACCCGAATCCGGCGCCCAGCAGGGTCATCAGCCAGGTCTCCTGCCTTCGCGACCTCAGGGTTGGGGCGCCGGCGTCGACCGAAGGCGGCACCCCCGAGCCGGCCCCCGGATCCGCCGTCGAGAACGGCAGGTCCACCGGCACGCCCACCGCCTGGGACACGTCCGCCAGGTGGGTGGCGGTGCCCTCGCCGACCTCGGCGACCACCTCGTCCGCCCGGGCACGGGCCTGGGCCTCGAAGCCCGGCATGTCCCGGCGCGACAAGTTCGCGGCGTCCTCCTGCAACTCGCTGCGCACCGACGAGCAACGGTTGCGCGCGAAGTGGGACAACTGGACCCGCGCCTGCTGGATCTGGCCGCGCAGCGCGATGGTCCGCTCGGATCTCGCCTGTCGCCGCTCCCGCAACGCGGTGCTGCGCTCGTCGCGCAACGCATCGACCCTGGCCCGGCGCCCGGGCCCGTCGGCCTCACGGTCGAATCGTTGCGCGGCATGCTGCAGCCGCGCCTCCCACGCCCGTAACCGGTTGCGCCGCGCGATGTCGGGATCGGCGAGCCGGGCAGCGACGCACTCGACCACCTCGTCCACCCTGGGCTCACCGAGGTCGGGCAGGGCCGCCGCGCCCACCCACGGCACCCGGGCGTAGCGCGGCGCGTGCCCGGCCAGCGTCTCGCGGTTGGCCTCGATCACGTCGCGCCAGGCGTGGTGGACGTCAATCTTGGACACGACCCCCACCACCACGTCGGTGCTGCCGGCCGCGGCGTCCAGCAGCGCGCAGTCGGACGGGGTCAGCGGGGCGGCCGCCGAGACGACGAACACCACCGCGCCGGGCGCGTCACCGGGGCCCAGGTCCGTCGACTCGACGAACGTGTGCTGCGGCAGCCGCTCGCGCAGCACCTCGGCGATCGCGCTCACGCCGGCCAACCAGGGCCCGGCGACCACCACCACGTCGCGGCGGACGACGGTGGGCGGACCCAGCCGCGGCGCGACCTCCGCGATTCGGACGTCCACCCGGGCAGCCGCGTCGCCGCCATCGTCGCTCACCACGCGTGCCCCCACTGGTGCGGCAACGAACCGCAGGCCTGCGACCACAACCGCAGCGAACCCCTGGCGATGTCCGCGCCGCAGGCGCGGTGCAGTTCGCTGACGGGGCCCATCCTGCCGACGCTGTAGCGCTGCCACCGCACGGCCCGGGGCAGGTGTGCGGCCCCGTCGGTGTGGCGGCCGTCAGCGGAGGGGGTGTCAACCTCGAGCCCGGCCGCCTCCGCCACATCCAGCGCGGCCGCCATCCGCGCCACTACGGTGTCGTCGCGGCTGAGGAAGCCGCCGATCCGCTCGTCGCCGACGGCGAGGGCCTCCAGTTCGGCGACGGCGTCGAGCACGCGCCGGTAGCGTGCTTCGGCACCGACCGCGGACAGCGCGTCGAGGACGGCATCGACGCAGCTCATCCGCCGCAGCAGGACCCGCACCTGGGCCTGTGTCCTGCCCTGGCGCACCGCGGCCACCGCGATCGCGGTGCCGAACAGGTGCAGCGTCTCCAGCAGGCGCAGCCGCACGTCGGCGGGAACCGTCGACCGCGCCGTCAGGAACCCGTCGCAGGAGAGATCGAAGAGGTCCACGTGGCCGGGATGGTCGGGATGGTCGGGATGGTCGGGATGGTCGGGATGGTCGGGATGGTCGGCCAGCATCCGCAGCGCGGCCCACAGGCCACCATCCAGGCCGCCGCACGCCGTGACGGCCAACGACCCGATCATCGGCTCGACGGGGACCCCGACCAGCGCCGAAAGGTCGGCGGCCCGGATGCGCGCTGCCACGATCGGTCCGTCACCGGTACGTCCCGACAGAGAGCCGACCAGGTCGGCCTTGTTCAGCACCACCAGAACCGGCTGTCGGGAGCGGGCAATCGCCTCGGCGTCCTCGGGTTTGATCACCTCGGTGACGACGTGGACGATCACCTCGACGCCGGGCTCCACCCCGCCTGCCGAGAGGACCTCGCAGGCCACCGCCGGCCCTGCGGTGGCCTGCTCGCCCGCCGCCTGCAGCCCGCGCGCCACCGTGCCGCGACCCGCCCCGCGGCGCCCACGGACCGCCACACGCAGCGGTGCGGCGGTGCGCTCGGCGATCGCCGTCACGCGGGGGTCGGCGTGCCCGGCGGCGAACCGCGTCAGCTCGTCGACGAAAATCCGGTGGCCCTGCCGCTTCATGTCCTGCCCCAATCCGGTCGGCACGCCCGCCTGACCGGCGCCGGACTCGACCGGCCCGGCGCCGTCGTCGACCGCTGTAAGGTCGTTTCTGAGGCCGGGAGCGTGAGCCGCCCTGCCGGTGGTCGGGTCGACTCCCGGCCCACCGCGGCGGCCTGCCTCGGCCCGCGTCGCCGCTGTGCGGTTCCACCGAATGGTGGCATCTGGATGAGGGAGACGCGAGCCACTGTTTATCTGTTACCAGCCGAAGGCAACCGTTGGGTATCAATCCGGACCAGGGCCGGCTACATCGGACATTGATGGGCCACCATGAACAGATGCATGCGCAGCCCGGCGTGGGGTTTCGTCCCGACACACCGGTGGATGCGAGCGCACCGGACATGACGTCCACAGCGGACCCGCCCGTGGACGGTCACGATCAGCGCCTCCCGGCCACGAGTTTCCGCTCGCGGCGCTCCGCGCTGTCCGGGGCCCAGCGCGACACCTGGGAACGCCGCTGGCCCGAGCTCGGACTGTCGCTGGGTGACCGGGAATCGCGAGCCGGCGAGCCGCTGGACACCCGAGCCTGGTTCGGCCGCGTCGCACCGGTGGTGCTCGAGATCGGCTGCGGCAGCGGGTCGTCGACGCTGGCGATGGCCAAGGATGAGCCGGGCGTGGACGTGATCGCGGTCGAGGTCTACCGGCGGGGTCTGGCCCAGCTGCTGGTCGCGGTCGACCGAGACCAGGTGGGCAACATCCGGATGATCCGCGGCAACGGGATCGACGTGTTGCAACGCCTGATCACCCCCGGCTCGCTGATCGGCGTCCGCGTGTTCTTCCCGGATCCGTGGCCGAAGGCCCGGCACCACAAGCGCCGCTTCCTGCAGCCCGTCACGATTGGCATGATCGCCGACCGGCTACTCCCCGGCGGTGTCCTGCACGCGGCGACGGACCATCCCGGTTATGCCGAGCACATCGCGCAGGCCGGCGACGGCGAACCGCGGCTGCGCCGAGTGGATCCCGACGCCCCGCTGCCGATCTCGGTCGCCCGCCCCACCACCAAGTACGAGACGAAGGCCCACGACGCGGGCAGCGCCGTGACCGAGTTGGTCTGGGTGCGGCCAGGATGAGGAAACGAACATGAGCCTCGCAGAAGAAACCCCAGCAACATCCGAACCTCTGGACTCCCCGGGGGCCATCGCAGGCGGCGGCCTCTCGGGCGTACAGCCGTGGGGCGGGCGGGTCCTGCTGGTGTGGGACGCGCCCAATCTCGACATGGGCCTGGGCTCCATACTGGGCCGCCGGCCCACCGCCCTGGAGCGTCCCCGCTTCGACGCGCTGGGCCGTTGGCTGCTGGCGCGGACGGCCGAGATCAGCGCCGGCCGTCCCGGCGCCGTCGTCGAACCCGAGGCCACCGTCTTCACCAACATCGCGCCGGGCAGCGCCGACGTGGTCCGGCCCTGGGTCGATGCCCTGCGCAACGTGGGGTTCGCGGTCTTCGCCAAGCCGAAAATCGACGAGGACAGCGACGTCGATCGCGACATGCTCGCCCACATCGACCGGCGGCGCACCGAAGGGCTCGCGGGGCTGGTCGTGGCGTCGGCCGACGGTCAGGCGTTCCGTGTACCGCTGGAGGAGATCGCACACACGGGAGTGCCGGTCCAGGTGCTCGGATTTCGCGAACATGCGAGTTGGGCGCTAGCGTCGGATACCTTGGATTTTGTCGACCTGGAGGACATCGCCGGTGTCTTCAGGGAACCGTTGCCGCGGATCGGCCTGGATTCGCTGCCCGATCAGGGGGCGTGGCTGCAGCCTTTCCGGCCGCTGTCAGCGCTGTTGACCACCCGTGTGTGACACTGGGAAATCTATGCGCGGGTCGGTACCGATCCAGTAAGGAGCTTGCGTGTTCGCCTGGTGGGGTCGAACTGTGTACCGCTACCGGTACATCGTTATCGGGGTCACGGTAGCTCTGTGCCTGCTCGGCGGCATTTTCGCGATCAGTCTGGGTAAGCACCTCACGTCGAGCGGCTACTACGACGAGGGCAGCCAGTCGGTGAAGGCCTCGGTCATCGGCGACGACGTCTACGGCCGGGACCGCAGCGGCCACATCGTCGCCATCTTCAAGGCACCCGAGGGCAAAACCGTCAACGACCCGGCGTGGTCGAAGAAGATCACCGACGAGCTCAACGCGTTCCAGAAGGACCACTCCCAGCAGGTACTGGGTTGGGCAGGTTACCTGCGGGCACCCGACACCACCAATCCCGTCGTCAAGGGCATGGCCACCGACGACAAAAAATACACGTTCGTGTCGATCCCGCTCAAGGGTGACAACGACGACACCATCCTCGACAACTACAAGGACATCGCCCCGGCCCTGCAGAAGCTCGACGGCGGCACCGTCCAGCTCGCCGGACTGGAGCCGATTGCCAACGCCTTGACCGGCACGATCGCCAGCGACCTGAAGAAGTTGGAATATCTCGGGGTACCGGCGGTGGCGGTGGTGCTGTTCCTGGTGTTCGGCGGCGCGGTCGCCGCCGGCCTGCCGGCCATCGTGGGCGGGCTGACCATCGCCGGCGCGCTGGGCATCATGCGGTTTCTCGCCATCTTCGGCCCAGTGCACTCCTTCGCCCTCATGGTGATCTCGCTGATCGGCTTCGGTATCGCCATCGACTACGGCCTCTTCGTGGTGAGCCGGTTCCGGGAGGAGATCGCCGAAGGCTACGACACCGAGGCCGCCGTGCGACGCACCGTCATGACCGCCGGGCGCACCGTGGCGTTCTCCGCGGCACTGATCATGGTCTCGACAGCCAGCCTCCTGGTGCTGCCGCAAGGTTTCGTGAAATCGATGACCTTTGCGATCTTCGCCGCGGTGGGGCTCGCGGCGCTGCTGTCGATCTCGTTCCTGCCGGCGTGCCTGGGAATTCTCGGTCGCCACGTCGACGCGCTGGGGGTGCGGACCGCGTTCCGGGTGCCCTTCCTGCGTAATTGGAAGTATTCGCGGGCCTACCTGAACTGGCTCGCCGACCGGCTGCAGAAGACCAAGACCCGCGAAGAGGTCGAGGCCGGATTCTGGGGCAAGCTCGTCACCCGGGTGATGAAGCGGCCGCTGGCGTTCGCCATCCCGATCGCTGTCGGCATGATCCTGCTGGTCATCCCGTTGGGCAACCTGTCATTCGGCGCTATCAGCGAGAAATACCTGCCGCCGGACAACCCGGTGCGTCTGGCGCAGGAACATTTCGACAAGCTCTTTCCCGGGTACCGGACCGATCCACTCACGCTGGTGATCCGGTCGACCAACCACCGGCCCGTTACCGACGCCCAGGTCGCACAGGTGCGCAGCAGGGCCATGGCGGTCAGCGGCTTCATCGACCCTGACAACGACCCGACGAAGATGTGGCAGGAGCGCGGCTACGCGCCGGGTGCATCGAAGGATCCCTCGGTTCGGGTGCTGCAGAACGGACTCGTCAACCCCGACAGCGCGGCGGCCAAGATCGGTGAGCTGCGCAGCATCACACCGCCCAACGGCATCGAATTGTTGGTCGGCGGCACCCCGGCACTGATTCAGGATTCGATCCACAGCCTGGTGGACAAGGCTCCGCTGATGGCGGTCGTCCTGATCACCAGCACCATGCTGTTGATGTTCCTGGCGTTCGGGTCGTTCGTGCTGCCGATCAAGGCGGCGGTGATGAGCGTGCTGACGATCGGCTCCACCCTGGGCATCCTGACGTGGATCTTCGTCGACGGGCACTTCTCGACGTGGCTGAACTTCACGCCGACACCGCTGATGGTGGTGATCATCGCGCTGGTCGTGGCCGTCGGCTATGGCCTGGCCACCGACTACGAGGTGTTCCTGGTGTCCAGGATGGTCGAGGCCCGTGAGCGCGGTATGTCCACCGCGGAGGCCATCCGGATCGGGACCGCCACCACCGGGCGTCTGATCACGGCGGCCGCGCTGGTGCTCGCCGTGGTCGCCGGATCGTTTGTGTTCTCCGACCTCGTGATGATGAAGTATCTCGCCTTCGGGCTGATGGCGGCGCTGCTGCTGGACGCGACCGTGGTGCGCATGTTCCTCGTGCCGTCGGTGATGAAACTGCTCGGCGACGACTGCTGGTGGGCGCCGCGCTGGGCCCGTCGCCTGCAGAACCGCATCGGCCTAGGCGAGATCGACCTGCCCGACGAGCGCAAGCGGCCCACGATCAACGGCCGGCCCGCCCGGCCCCCGGTCTCGGCGAGGGCTCTGGTCGCCGCCGCCCCGCGTGCACCGCACGACCCCACCCACCCGGTGGCGCCCGAACCGGTACGGCCCCGCCCGTCCGGCAGTGCATCCGTCCCGACCCGCCCGGACGGCAACGCCACGACCACCCGGACACCGGGCGACGACAAGAATGCGGGCTCCGCATCCGGCGGTCAGAAGCCACCCGGCCGCGAAAAGTCGGCGGACCCCCGCAGCCCGGGTCAGCCCGCCCCGCCCCGGCCACCCTCACCTCCGACCCCGCCGCCGTCCAGCGGTCAGACCCGGGCCATACCCCTCCCGACGAGCGACAACGACAAGGCCGATGCCCCCGAACGGGCGCAACCCGGCGAACCGACGAAGGCCCTGCCGATCACGCGGTCGGATGCCGACGACTCCGAGACCGCCACGGAGAAGCTCAACGCCCACGGGCAGCAGCCCGGACAGAAGGACGCGAGCGACAACGCGCCCCAGCGCCGTCGCATCGGTGGCGCGCTCAGCGCCCAGGATCTGCTGCGACGCGAGGGCCGGTTGTAGCGTCGGGGCTCACTCCCCGCCGGCGTCCGAGAGGTCGTCGGGTGCTGCCTGCACGATCGCCCCGACACCGTCGTCGGTCTGCCGTGCGGCCTCGACTTCGGGATCGGCGGCGAACAACACCTGTAGCGCGTTGTTGAGGAACGCGACGGTCGGCACGGCCAACAGGGCGCCGACGATCCCGGCAAGGACACCGCCGGTGGAGATGGCCAGCACCACCCCGAGCGGGTGAATCGAGACCGCCCGCCCCATCACCAGCGGCTGCAGCAGATGGGCTTCGATCTGGTTCACCACCACCAGCACACCCAGCGTGATGAGCGCGTAGAGGAATCCCTTGGCCAGCAGAGCGACCATCACGGCCAGGAAACCGGCGATCACCGCACCGACCAGCGGGATGAAGGCACCCAGGAACACCAGCGAGGCCAGGGGCAGGGCCAGCGGTATCCCCATGATGGCCAGGCCGGTGCCCACTCCGGCGGCATCGGTCAGCGCCACCAGGAACGTGGCCCGCACGTACCCGATCAGCGAGCCGTACCCGGCCCGGCCCGCCTGCAGCACCCGGTCGCGGGAATGGGCGGGAATGAGCTTGGCCACGTAGTGCCAGATGTTGCGCCCGCCGTACAGGAAAAAGATCAGGGTGAAAAGGACCAGCACCGCCGCGGTGACCACTTCGGTGATGGTCGCCGCAGTGGACAGCGCCCCGCTGGTCAATTTCGCCTGATTGTTGCGCAGAGCCTCGATCGCGGCGTTGCCCGCGCTGTCGATCTGGTCACCGCTCAGGTGCGGCGGCCCCTGGATGAGCCACCGACGGGCGGAGTCGATGCTCTGGGTGACCTGGTCGGTGAGGCCGGGAAGGCCGTCGATGAACTGGGTGATGACGAACGCCAGGATGCCGCCCAGGGTCGCGACACCGCCGAGCAGGACCAGCGCCACCGCCCCGCCGCGGGGCAGGCCACGCCCGTCCATCCAGTCGACCGCCGGCACCAGCAGCGCGCTCAGCATCAGCGCCAGCAACACCGGGACGACGATGATCTCCAGCTTCTTGAGGACCCAGGCGAGGGCGACCAGCGCGGCGAGGATGACCAGCAAACGCCACGCCCAGGCCGCGGTCTTACGGACCAGGGGCTCGACCGCGGAGTCGTCAGAGGGCTTGTCGACGTTTCCCGACATTGCGCCAGCTTATCGGTGTACGTCGGCAGGCCCTCGCGGCCAGCACGATCCGGTTACGACGCCGACACGGTCGGCGCCGCGTCACGACGGCCGCGCCAACTGCACCGTTACCCTAAAGCACGTGTCTCACGACGCGCCCGCCCGCAAGCTCGACCTGCCCCGCGAAGAGACCTCGCGGGGCAAGTACTGGTGGCTGCGGTGGGTCATTCTCGGCATCGTCGGGACCGTACTCACCGTCGAGGTGTCGTTGGGCTGGGACCATCTGACCAAGGGCTGGGTCAGCGTCTACGAGGCCAACTGGTGGTGGCTGCTGGCGTCGGTGGTGGCGGCGGCGGCGTCGATGCACAGCTTCGCGCAGATCCAGCGGACGCTGCTGAAATCCGCTGGGGTCCACGTCAAGCAGTTGCGGTCGGAAGCCGCTTTCTACGCCGCCAATTCGCTGAGCACCACGCTGCCCGGCGGGCCGGTGCTGTCGGCCACGTTCCTGCTGCGCCAGCAACGGGCCTGGGGCGCCTCGACGGTGGTCGCGTCATGGCAGCTGGTGATGTCCGGGGTGCTGCAGGCGGTGGGCCTGGCACTGCTGGGCCTGGGCGGTGCGTTCTTCCTGGGTGCGAAGAACAACCCGTTCTCGTTGCTGTTCACCCTCGGGGGGTTCGTCGCATTACTGCTGCTCGCCCAGGCGGTGGCGTCGCGCCCGGAACTGATCGACGGCATCGGTTGCCGGGTGTTGTCATGGGTCAACTCCGTGCGCGGCAGGCCGGCAGACACCGGCCTGGACAGGTGGCGCGAGACGCTGATGCAGCTCGAGTCGGTGAGCCTCGGTCGGCGCGACCTGGCCATCGCGTTCAGTTGGTCGCTGTTCAACTGGATCGCCGACGTCGCCTGCCTGGGTTTCGCCGCGTACGCGGCCGGCGACCACGCGTCGGTCGCCGGGTTGACGGTCGCCTACGCGGCCGCCCGCGCGGTCGGCACGATACCTCTGATGCCCGGCGGGCTGCTGGTCGTCGAGGCGGTCCTGGTGCCGGGCCTGGTGTCCAGTGGCATGTCGTTGCCCAGCGCCATCTCGGCGATGCTGATCTACCGGCTCATCAGCTGGTTGCTGATCGCCGCCGTCGGCTGGGTGGTGTTCTTCTTCATGTTCCGCACCGAGAACGCCGATGACTCCGGCGTCCCCGACGGCGAGGATGCCGCCCCGGCCGCCGGGTCGCCGTCCCGGGAGCAATCGCCGGCCGATCCGACGGGGAACGCCCTGCAGGGCCCCCTGCCGCCGCCCGATCACGACCCGGCGGACGGTAGTTAGCGGACGGTAGTTAGCCGACGGTGTTTCCCCGCGGCGCGCCCGACAGCGGGTCGGCGCCGGTCGTCCCGCCGACCGGCAGCGCGCCGGGCGCGCCCGGGCGGCCGGAAAGGCCGCCGCCACCCTGCATCTGCTGCATCAAGCCCATGACCTGAGGAAGACTGACCGGAAGCTTGCACTGCAGCGACAAGCCCGTCAGCGGCTCGGAGATCTTCTGCATGTCGGCGGCGACCTTGGGATTGGCCTCGAAATAAGTCTTCAGCGACCCGAGCGACTGCGGCCCGGACTGTTCCTGCAGCAACGTGGTCATCGTCTGGTTGGCCTCGGGGTGCGCATCCAGGTAGTCGCCCATCGACTTCACGACCGAACCCGCCGTCCGGGCGACCTCGCTGGCCGAGCACGGGTCCTTGGCCCCGCTCGCGGGCGGCCCGGCCGCCACTGCGGCGCCGGCGACTACGCCGGCCGCCAGGGTCGCGAGCAACCCTCCCGGTACTCTGCGGAGTCGGCTGCGCGCGGTCACGGGGCCTGTGGTCACGGGGCCTGTGGTCACGGGGCCTGTGGTCATCGAAAAATCCTCCTTGCTCGCGCCGACGCGGCCGGTGTCCCCCAGGGGCCGAACCGTCAGATCGGCTGCGGTCAACGGCCCTGTGTTTCGCGGGGTCACCCTGTCCTCCCACGCGGCCATCGGCCATCCTGCCAGCCGGGCGGTATGGCTGCCACCGCGTGTGACCGACATCCCGCTCGGGACGGAACTCGCCCTCGCAGGGTCACCGATGCACAACGACTTGGCCGCGTCTTGGCAACATCGGTGTCATCGCAGCTCAGCAACCGAATCAGCCAGACACCTACACAGGCGTCTGCGGTATCCTCGCCTGCACGCGTTGCGCGAGAAGAAACCGGGGAGCCCGAGATCCAGCAGTACATGATGCGCGTCAGCCGCAACCTTCGCAGATGGCGCTGGTTTGTGTTCGCGGGCTGGCTGCTGGCGCTGGTGCCGGCGGTGTACGTGGCGCTGACTCAGTCGGGCAATCTCACCGGCGGCGGTTTCGAAGTGGCCGGCTCGCAGTCGCTGCTGGTCCACGATCAACTGCAGGACCAATACCGCGATCTGGGGGCGTCGTCGCTGGCGCTGGTGGCGGCGCCGCGCCCGGACGCCAGCTATCAGGACATGAGCGACGCGGTGGCGGAGCTCAGACGCATCGTCACCCAGTTCCCCGGCGTCACCGAGGCGCCCAGCCCCGGGCAGCGGCCACCGCAGCCCGACCGGCCGTACGTGCTGTCGCTGCGGCTGGACGCCCGCAATTCCGGCACCAGCGACGTCGCCAAACAGCTGCGCACCAGGGTGGGCGTCAACGGCGACCACTCGGGCCGGACCGCCGACGGCCGGGTGCGCCTGTACGTCATCGGCCAGGGTGCGCTGAGCGCGGCCGCGGCGGCCAACACCAAGCACGACATCGCGGCCGCGGAACGCTGGAACCTGCCGATCATCCTGATCGTGCTGCTGGCGGTGTTCGGCTCCCTGGCCGCCGCGGCGATCCCGCTCGCCGTCGGCGTCTGCACCGTCGTGGTCACCATGGGCCTGGTCTACCTGCTGTCCACGTACACCACCATGTCGGTGTTCGCGGCACCGACCGTGTCGATGTTCGGCATCGCGCTGGCCGTCGACTATTCGCTGTTCATCCTGATGCGCTACCGCGAGGAGCTGCGCTCCGGCCGTCAGCCCCGCGAAGCCGTCGACGCCTCGATGGCCACATCCGGGCTGGCCGTGGTGTTGTCCGGGCTGACCGTCATCGCCTCCATGACCGCCATCTACCTGATCAACACCCCGGCGCTGAAGTCGATGGCCACCGGGGCGGTCCTGGCCGTCGCGATGGCGATGCTGACATCGACCACGCTGACACCGGCGGTGCTGGCGACGTTCGGCCGCGCGGCGGCCCGGAGGTCCACGCTGCTGCGCTGGTCACGCCAGCCGGACTGCACCGAGTCCCGGTTCTGGACCCGTTGGATCGGCGGGGTGATGCACCGGCCGTGGATCTCGGCGCTGGCGGCCTCGGCCGTGCTGCTCGTCATGGCGGTGCCCGCCGCGTCGATGGTCCTCGGCAACAGCCTGCTGCGCCAATTCGACTCCTCCCACGAGATCCGCGCCGGGGTGGCCGCCGCGGCGCAGGCGCTGGGCCCCGGCGCGCTCGGGCCGATCCAGGTGCTCGTCACGTTCCCCGACGGTGATGCGGCCTCACCCGACCACAGCGAGCTGCTCGCCGCGGTCCGTCAGCGAATGGCGCAGGCCCCCGACGTCACCTCGGTCTCACCTCCGCGATTCGCCGACGACAACGGCAGTGCCCTGCTCTCGGCGGTGCTGTCGGTCGACCCCGACGAGCTGAGCGCCCGCAAGACCGTCGGCTGGCTGCGCGCGCAGCTACCCAAGGTGCCCGTCGCGGGAACCGTACGGGTGGACGTCGGCGGGCCGACCGCGCTGATCAAAGACTTCGACGACCGGGTGTCGCAGACCGAGCCGCTGGTGCTGGTGTTCGTCGCTCTCATCGCGTTCGTGATGCTGCTGCTGTCCATCCATTCGGTGTTCCTGGCGCTCAAGGGCGTGGTGATGACGCTGCTGTCGGTGGCGGCCGCCTACGGCAGCCTGGTCATGGTGTTCCAGTGGGGATGGCTGGCCGATCTCGGTTTCCCCCGGCTCAATTCGATCGACAGCACCGTGCCCCCGCTGGTGCTCGCGATGACGTTCGGGCTGTCGATGGACTACGAGATCTTCCTGCTCACCCGCATCCGGGAACGCTTCCTGCACACCGGCAACACCCGCGATGCCGTCGCGTGCGGGGTGAGCACCAGCGCCCGCACCATCACCAGCGCCGCCCTGATCATGATCGCGGTGTTCATCGGGTTCGCGTTCGCCGGCATGCCGCTGGTCGCCGAGATCGGCGTCGCATGCGCGGTCGCGATCGCGGTCGACGCCACCGTCGTGCGGCTGGTCCTGGTACCGGCGCTGATGGCGATGTTCGCGCAGTGGAACTGGTGGATCCCGCCCTGGCTGTCGCGCGTACTGCCGTCGGTCGACTTCGACCGGCCGCTTCCCGAGGTCGACCTCGGCGACGTCGTGGTCATCCCCGACGACATCTCGGCGTTGGTCGCCCCCGGCGCCGACCTGCGAGTGGTGCTCAAGTCGGCCGCGAAGCTCAAGCACCTGGCTCCCGACGCGATCTGCGTGGCCGACCCGCTGGCCTTCACCGGCTGCGCCCGCAACATCGCCACGACCGGCGCCAAGACCGGCGCCAAGACGGACGCCGCGCGGGACCGGGGGCCGGGCCCCGGCCAGATCCCCCACCACGTCGACATCGACGGGGACCGTGCGCTAATCGCGGCGGGCCCGGCCCCAGCCCGCAACGGCAACGGCAACGGCAGCGGCAACGGCGCCGCGAAGCCGGCCGGAGGGCGCCCCCGCAACGGCATCACCCGCGCGATCTCCGGGAGCGACCGTCCGGTGCATCCGATCACGCTGTGGCGGGGTCGGCTGTCGGTCGCCATCGATGCGCTGCAAACCAGCGGGGACACCGGCGAGGAGGCGAACTTCGAGCGGCGCAGCCCGGTGGAAACCGCCAACGTACAGCTGCCCAGCGGGGATCGCCTGCTGGTCCCGACCGGTGCCGAGGCGCTGCGCCTCAAGGGCTACCTGATCATGTGCCGTAACACCAGCCGCGACTACGCCGAATTCGCGGATATGGTCGGCACGGTGGAACCCGAAACCGCCGCGCTGGTTCTGGGCGCAATGGACGAGTACTACTGTTGTCAGTCATCGGGGCGGGATTGGATAGCCACCCAATTGGTCCGTCGTCTCGCAGATCCACATCCTTGCGACTTCACCGCAGAGCAGTGGTCCGGACCGGACGCCGCGGCGGACTGGGACGACGTCAGGCAGCGCTGCCTGTCGGTGGCCGTAGCCATGCTGGAGGAGGCGAGGTGACGTTGACATCCGACCGGCGATCCGCGTCGCCGTCGCCCGACGGCGAACCCCGGTCCGACGGCGAACCCCTGCCCGACCCCGACCAGCTGGTCGAATTCTGGTCGACCGCCGCCGTCCGTTCGGCGTTGCAGGGCGGGGACATCGCGACCTGGAAACGGATCGCCGCGGCCCTCAAGCGCGACCCGTACGGGCGGACTGCCCGCCAGGTCGAAGAAGTACTCGGGGCCACACGGCCGTATGGGATCACCGGCATCTCCAGGGCCCTGTGGGAGGTGCTGGAACGGGCCCGCACGCATCTGGAAGCCGACGAACGCGCCGAAGTGGCCCGCCATGTGCGCGTGCTGATCGACCGGTCGGGTCTGGGCGAACACGAGTTCGCCTCCCGCATCGGAGTGGACCCGAACGACCTGCTCACCTACCTCGACGGCCGCACCAGCCCGTCGGCCTCGCTGATGATCCGGATGCGCCGGTTGTCGGACCGGTTCGTCAAGGTCAATTCCCCGCGCGCCGCGCAATCCAACTGATCCCTCAGCGGGAGTTGACCGGCACCACGTCGGACACCAGCCACACGCCTCCCCGCTTGACCAGTCCCACCCGCAACGCCGGTGCCGCGCGGCTGGGCGGCTGACCGGGAGCGCTCTGCGTCACCCGCAGGATCACGGCCACACTGGCCACCGCCGGTCCGATGACCTCGACGCCGGCCGCCAGCGCGGTGGCCTGCGCCGTGACGTTCTCTCGGGCGAGTTCGGCGCTGGACTTGGTGTACTGCTCCCTGAACGCCCCCGCCCGTTCCGGCACCGTCATCGCCGCAGCCCGATCGATGGAATCCGCCGGCGCTCCCGGGGTGAACGACGCCATCGCCTCCGCCATCCCGGTGGCGGTCTGCACCACCGCGCGCGAGTCCCGGTCGAAGGCGCGGTCGGCCCTCGTCCAGTGCGTATATCCGGTCAGCACCGCCGCCGCCAGCGCGGCCGTGCACAGGAAGACGACCGCCAGCCGCAGCCCCGGGGCCTGGTCGTCGGTGCCGACGCTGACCGAGTCGCGGCGCAGCAGCCAGGCGTTGATCGCCACGCCCTCCACGATCAGCAACACCAGCGCCGAGCATGCCGAGACCCACCACAGCGGCCAGTCGAGCACCACCCCGATCGCCAGCAGCGCGGCGATCGCGGCCGTCGGGGCCGCGATGTCGAAGGCCGCCAGCCGCCAGACATTTCTCATCGGATCGAACCCAGTCTCATCGGATCGAACCCAGTCTCATCGGATCGACCCCAGCTTGGAGATCATCAGCTTGCCGTCCACCTCGGAGACGTCGAGCCGTAGATTCCAGTGCACCGTCTGCGGCTTGGCGCCGGCGTTCTCGCTGACCGACGTCGCGACCAGCAGCACCGAGTCCGTGCGGCTGGCGAACGGCGGCAACTTCGTCGTCACGAGGGACCTGGGGGGCGTCGCGCCGCCGGGCTGCGTGTCCAGGTTGCGGTGCAGCGCGTCGATCGCCACCGCCTCGATGCGGCCGCTGCTGCGCGACTGCAGCTTCTCCACCACCTGACGGTAGGGATGCACCGCCGCGTCGAACTCGGCACTGAGTTCCCCGACCGTCCCGTCGTGCAGCCGCTGCAGGCTGGTGTCGATGTTGCCGCTGTTCATGTTGATCAGCACGCCCGCCCAGTCGGCGGCGGTCTGCATGACGCGGGTCAGGTAGGTGCGCTCGGCGACCGCGTCGCGATGGCCCGACCAGACGAGACCACCCAGCACGACGGCGGCCACCGCGAGCACACCGAGAACGGCCGAGGCCACACCGTAAAGGGAGAAAATCCGGTCGCCGGCGGGCCCGATCTCCGGCGGGGCGGAGTCGTCGGGCTCTTCGCGCGCCGGTGACTCGGATTGCTCGCCGTCGGACATGGCCCGATCGTCGCACCCCCGCGCAGATGGAAGGATGGCAGGGTGACAGTTGAGGCCATCCGCTCGGGCATCGACCTGAGCCATGTCGACCGCAGCACCCGCGCCCAGGACGACCTGTTCGGGCATGTCAACGGCCGGTGGCTGGCCGAATACGCCATACCCGCCGACCGGGCGACCGACGGCGCGTTCCGCCAGCTGTTCGACCGCGCCGAGGAGCAGGTGCGCGACCTGATCGTCGAGGCCAGCGCCGGGGGTGCGGACGCGGGCACCGACCAGCAGCGCATCGGCGACCTCTACGCGAGCTTCCTCGACGCGCAGGCCGTCGAACGCCGAGGCCTGCAGCCGCTGCTCGAGGAGTTGGCGGCCGTCGACGGGGCCGCGAGTCCGGCCGCGCTGGCCGCGGTGCTGGGCGCCCTGCAGCGCACCGGGGTGGGCGGCGGCGTCGCGTTGTATGTGGACACCGACTCCAAGAACTCGACCCGCTACCTGGTGCACCTCACCCAGTCGGGCATCGGGTTGCCCGATGAGTCGTACTTCCGCGACGAGACGCACGCCGAGGTTCTGGCCGCCTATCCGCGGCACATTGCGCGGATGTTCGCGCTGGTGTTCGGCGGCGACCCCGAGAGCCACGCCGAGTCCGCGGCCCGCATCGTGGCGTTGGAGACCAAAATGGCCGCCGCGCACTGGGATGTGGTCAAACGCCGCGACGCCGAGCTCACCTACAACCTGCGCACGTTCGCCGAGGTGCAGGAGCAGGGGGCGGGCTTCGACTGGGACGGCTGGGTCACCGCGCTGGGTGGCGCGCCCGATGCCGTCGCCGAAGTCGTTGTGCGCCAACCTGACTACCTCACCGCCTTCGCCGCATTGTGGGGAAGCGAGGACTTCGAGGACTGGAAGCGCTGGGCGCGCTGGCGGGTGATCCGGGCCCGCGCCGCCTGGTTGACCGATGTCGTCGTCGCCGCCGACTTCGACTTCTACGGACGGCTGCTGACCGGCGCCGAGCAGATCCGCGACCGCTGGAAGCGGGGCGTGTCGCTGGTGGAGAGCCTGATGGGCGATGCCGTCGGAAAGCTCTACGTACAAAGGCATTTCCCGCCCGGCGCCAAGTCCCGCATCGACGCGCTGGTGGAGAACCTGCAGGCTGCCTACCGCCTGTCCATCAACGACCTGGAGTGGATGACGCCGCGGACCCGGGAGCGCGCGCTGGCCAAGCTGGACAAGTTCACCGCCAAGGTCGGCTACCCCACGAAGTGGCGTGACTACTCCACGCTGGTGATCGACCGCGACGACCTGTACGGCAACTACCGGCGCGGGTACGCCGTCGGCCACGACCGCGAGCTGTCCAAGCTCGGCGGGCCGGTCGACCACGACGAATGGTTCATGACGCCGCAGACCGTCAACGCCTACTACAACCCGGGGATGAACGAGATCGTCTTCCCCGCAGCGATTCTGCAGCCGCCGTTCTTCGACGCCGAAGCCGACGACGCGGCCAACTACGGCGGGATCGGTGCGGTGATCGGCCACGAGATCGGCCACGGTTTCGACGACCAGGGCGCCAAGTACGACGGCGACGGCAACCTGGTCGACTGGTGGACCGACGAGGACCGCACCGAGTTCGCGGTCCGCACCAAGGCTTTGATCGAGCAGTATGACGCGTACACGCCGCGGGCGCTGACCCACCACCAAGGGCCGCCCCACGTTCAAGGCGCCTTCACGGTCGGGGAGAACATCGGCGACCTGGGCGGGCTGTCCATCGCGCTGCTGGCCTACGAGCTGTCGCTGGGCGGGCAGCCCGCCCCGGTCATCGACGGACTCACCGGGGTGCAGCGGGTCTTCTACGGCTGGGCCCAGGTGTGGCGGACCAAAGCCCGTGACGCCGAAGCGATCCGGCGGCTGGCCGTCGACCCGCACTCACCCCCGGAATTCCGCTGCAACGGCGTCGTGCGCAACATCGACTCGTTCTACGAGGCTTTCGGGGTCGCCGAGGGCGACGCGCTGTTCCTGGAGCCGGTGCGCCGGGTCCGCATCTGGAACTGAGCCCGGCACGCCAATCCCGCGCGAGGGTGCTAGTTCATCCAGTCGGCAGAGCCGTCGTTCTTCTTGTAGCCGCCACCGGTGGAGTTCTTCACGATGATCGGGTCGCCCGCGCCGAAATTGTCGTAGAACCATTTCGCGTTGGCGGGACTGAGGTTGATGCAGCCGTGACTGACGTCGCGCTTGCCCTGGTCGTTCACCGACCACGGCGCGCTGTGCACGTAGTCACCGACGTTGTCGAAGCGGACCGCGTCCGCCACAGTCACCTTGTAGCCATAGGCGGAGTTGACGGGCACCCCGTACGTCGAGGAGTCCATCACCACCGAGGCCTTTTTGTCCTGGACGTAGTACGTGCCGTTGGGGGTCTGGTGGCCTCCGGCCGCCATCCCCATCGACATCGGGAAGGTCTTCTCCACCACGCCGTTGCGGGTGACGGTCAGCTGGTGCGTGGCGTCGTCGGCCGTCGCCAGCAGCGTGTCGCCGGTCATGAAGTTCGAGACGGTGCCGCCCGCGTCGATGGTCACCAGGGTGTGTGCGGGCCAGAAGCTCAGCGGCCGCCAACGCAGCTGCGTCGGGGTCATCCAGTAGAACTTGCCGGGCACCGCCGGAATCGACGACACGTGCACCGCGTCCACGGCGGCACCGGCGTCGTCGACGCGGCCGGGGAAATTGATGATGATCGGCTGGGCGACCCCGACCGTCGACCCGGTCACCGGGACGAACCTGGGCGTGCCGAACGGCGCGGCACCGGTGAACGGTGCCGGGTTCTGCCCGGCCATCGGGCCCACTGCGGTCGGCTGCGCCACGGGCCCCGGCGCCAGCGGCCCGGGCAGCGGATCAGCGGGGGGCACGCCCCACGGCAGCGGGGCGGGCGGGGCGGGCGGATCCAGGGGCCCGGCGACCAGCCCGGGATCACCAGGGGTCGGTTCCGGGTCCGCCACGGCGGAACCCGCGGTCAGCACCAGCAGCAGCGCCACACCCGCGGCCACCCCGGCCGCGCTCCGAGCGAACATGAGGCTCCCGCGACTGCGGGCCCTCGTCCAGCGCGACATGTCGATCCCTCCCGTCACGTCACCTTCTGGACACAGTGTGGCACAGCGCGGTGACCAGCTACCTTTTGCGCGGCCGCCGTAGCGCCGCAAAACGACCTCAAACAGAACTTTGACGTGCAGATTTATGAATCACGTGAGCTTGTCGGTACGACGTGCAGCTTATTCCTGTTGGCGGCCGCGCCGACCAGTGCGACACCCATCAGGCCCGCCGAGGCGGCCAGCATCAGGGCGATGCTCCGCTCGTACAAGAGCCCGCCGGCCAGCGACCCCGCCATGATGCCCACCTGGAAGGCCGTCACATACAGGCCCGACGCGCCGTCGGGGTCGTCGGACCCGTTGCGCATCGCCGCGGCCTGCATCATCGGCGACACGGCGGTCGCCATGGCTCCCCACAGCACGATCGCGCCGGTCCCGATCAGCACGGTCACACCGTTGAGCCGGCCGCCGAACGCCAGCGCCGTCAGCACCGCGAACGCGGCCGTCAATCCCGCCATGCAGCAGATGATGGCGCCCCGGGGCCGGCGGTCCAGCGGGCGCGCCACCAGCGGCATCACCAGCAGGCCCGCGACGCCGTAGGCCGCCAGCAGCCAGGCCAGGTTGGGCCCGTGCACGCCGACGACGTTGCGGATGATCACCACGATGAACGTGTAGGACACGAAGTGGCCGGTGACCGCGACCATCGCCAGCAAACTCACCACGATCAGCGCTCCGTTGCGGTGGTGCCGCGACCGGCGGCCCACGTGGGCCAGCTGGCCCTCGCTGAGCACCATCTCGGGCAGCACGAGCCGGGCCGCCACCGTGACGACGGCCGCCGCGACGGTGATGCACACGACCGCCAGGCGCCAGCCCCACATCAGGCTCAGGGCGGCTGTCAGCGGGCTACCGACGACCAGCGCGAGGCTGGTCCCGACGTAGATCGACGTGGTCGCCCGCCCGGCGTGGCTGGGGGGCACCAACCGGGTCGCGATCGGGGCGATCACCGACCACAGCAAGCCGTGGGTGAGCGCACAGAGCACCCGGCCGGCGGCCAGCACGGCAAAGTTGGGCGCCAGCGCCGAGATGACCTGCGAGGCGGTCAGGCAGGTCAGGCTGAACAGCAGCGCGCGCCGACGCGGCTGGTGCGCCGTCCAGCGCACCAGCGGGACCGTTGTCAGCGCGGCGACCAAGGCGTACCAGGTCAGCAGGGTTCCCACCGCGACGAGGCTGACGTGGAGGTTGCGCGCGATCGCCGGCAGTGCACCGACGGGCAGAAGCTCTGCGGTGACGTAGGTGAAGGCCGCCGCGGCCAGCACAGCGAGCTGCGCGGCAACCCGTGGCGTCCACGTTCGCGCGGCAACGGTGGCGGTTTCGGCAGTCATGGCAGTCATCGCTTCGGGGCGCGCGACTTCTCGGGCGAGATGCTTGCGAGATCACGCTGCCCCTACGGTACGCACCGCATCGACGGGTTCCCCCGCCTTTGGGCTTCAACACGCCTGCGTCATCAGGAACGCACCAAACGCGCGATGGCGGCCGACGCCTCGGCCAGTTTGTCCTCGGCGTCATTGTCGCCCTCGGCCACGGCGCGGGTCACGCAGTGGTTGAGGTGCTCGTCGAGCAGGTTCAGGGCCACCGAACGCAGGGCGCTGCTGACCGCGCTGATCTGGGTGAGGACGTCGATGCAGTACTTGTCGTCCTCGATCATGCGGGCGATGCCGCGCACCTGCCCCTCGATACGCCGCAGCCGCTTGGCGTAATTGTCCTTTTGCTGCGAGTACCCGTGTGCGGTCGTCATCGGTTTTCTCTCCCCTGCCACTGCACGCCTGCCGTGGGGCGGCCCCACGGCCCCGAATTCTACCTCGTACCCCGGTGGGGTATGACCCGCACATGTGCGGCGTCGCGGGCTCGCGCATACTTGCACGATGGCAACACCAACCGATTCGACGCCCGTCACGGACATCAAACCACGGAGTCGCGACGTCACCGATGGCCTCGAAAAGACCGCCGCACGTGGCATGTTGCGGGCCGTCGGCATGGGCGACGAGGATTTCGCCAAGCCTCAGATCGGGGTCGCCTCGTCCTGGAACGAGATCACGCCCTGCAACCTGTCCCTGGAGCGCCTCGCCGTGGCGGTCAAGGAGGGGGTGTTCGCCGCGGGCGGCTACCCGCTGGAATTCGGCACCATCTCGGTGTCCGACGGCATCTCGATGGGGCATGAGGGCATGCACTTCTCGCTGCCGTCGCGCGAGCTGATCGCCGACAGCGTCGAAACCGTGATGCAGGCCGAGCGGCTCGACGGCTCGGTGCTGCTGGCCGGCTGCGACAAGTCGCTGCCCGGGATGCTGATGGCCGCGGCGCGCCTGGACCTGGCGTCGGTGTTCCTCTACGCCGGCACCATCCTGCCGGGGATGGCCAAGCTCTCCGACGGCAGCGAACGCGAGGTCACGATCATCGACGCCTTCGAGGCGGTGGGCGCCTGCATCCGCGGGCTGATGCCACGTGAGGACGTCGAAACCATCGAGCGCGCGATCTGCCCCGGCGAGGGCGCCTGCGGCGGCATGTACACCGCGAACACCATGGCTTGTGCCGGCGAGGCGCTGGGCATGTCGCTGCCGGGCAGCGCGGCCCCGCCGGCCACCGATCGCCGCCGCGACGGCTACGCCCGCCGCAGCGGCGAGGCCGTCGTCGGCCTGTTGCGGCGCGGGATCACCGCCCGCGACATCCTCACCCGGGAGGCGTTCGAGAACGCGATCGCGGTGGTGATGGCGTTCGGCGGCTCGACCAACGCTGTGCTGCACCTGCTGGCGATCGCCCACGAGGCCGACGTGGCGCTGAGCCTCGACGACTTCAACCGGATCGGGTCGAAGGTCCCGCACCTGGCCGACGTCAAGCCCTTCGGCCGGCACGTCATGTCCGACGTCGACCACATCGGCGGCGTTCCGGTGGTGATGAAAGCCCTGCTGGACGCGGGTCTGCTGCACGGTGACTGCCTGACGGTGACCGGTCACACCGTTGCCGAGAACCTGGCCGCCATCGCCCCGCCGGACCCCGACGGCAAGGTGCTGCGCGTGCTGGACAATCCCATGCACCCGACCGGCGGGATCACGATCCTGCGCGGGTCGCTGGCCCCCGACGGCGCGGTGGTCAAGACCGCCGGCCTGGAATCTGACGTGTTCGAGGGCACCGCAAGGGTTTTCGACGGCGAGCGGGCCGCGCTGGACGCCCTCGAGGACGGCACCGTCGCCAAGGGCGACGCCGTGGTGATCCGCTACGAAGGCCCGAAGGGCGGGCCGGGCATGCGTGAGATGCTCGCCATCACAGGCGCGATCAAGGGCGCCGGGCTGGGCAAGGACGTGCTGCTGCTCACCGACGGCCGGTTCTCCGGCGGCACCACCGGTTTCTGCGTGGGGCACATCGCTCCGGAGGCCCTCGACGGCGGGCCGATCGCCCTGCTGCGCGACGGCGACCGGATCCGGCTCGACGCCGGCGCCCGCACCCTCGACGTGCTGGCCGATCCGGACGAGTTCGCCGCGCGGCGCGACAGCGTCACACCGCCGGCGCCGCGGTACACCTCCGGTGTGCTCGCCAAATACGTCAAGCTGGTCGGGTCGGCGGCCGGCGGCGCGGTCTGCGGTTAGGCCGCGCGCCGTCGATCACCGCCGGCCCGGTTCTCCCGGCCCTCCCCTGGTTCCGCGACACGTAAACCGTTGCGACGACACGCCGGTGGGAATCGCATTGATTTATGTCTCGCGCGGCGGATGCGCCCACGCTCCTCGCCCTGGCGTCGTCTAGCGAACCAGCGCGACGGCGAAGCCGTCCCAGTCTTTGGCTCCGACGGTCTGGATCACCGCGGTGTCCAGGCGGGGATGATCACCCATCAGCTGCAGCGCCTGGCGGGTCGCCAGCGCCGCCGCGTCCGCGGCCGCCGGGTCGAGGATCGTGCCCTCGCGAATCACGTTGTCCAGAACGATGACCGCGCCGGGACGGGCCAGCGTGACCGCCCACTGCAGGTAGGCGACGTTGTTCTCTTTGTCGGCGTCGATGAACACCAGGTCGAACGGGTCGCCGGTGAGCGTCGGCAGCGTCTCCAGCGCCGCCCCGACCACCACCTCAACCCGGTCAGCGACCCCGGCGCGCTGCAGATTGGCGCGGGCGATCTCGGCGTGCCTCGGCTCGTATTCCAGGGTGACCACCCGCCCGCGGGGGCCGGCCCCCCGGGCCAGCCAGATGGCGCTGTATCCGCCCAGGGTGCCGATCTCGAGGATCCGCCGGGCGCCGACCGCCCCGGCCAGCAGGCTGAGGAATTTGCCCTGCTGCGCGGAGACGGCAATCGGGGGCAGGCCGGCCGCGTGGCTGGCCTCCGCTGCCGCCGCCAGGGCCGGGTCGTCGCCCAGCATTGTGGTATCGAGGAATTCGTCGACGTCGCGGGGCGAGGGTTTCGGGCTCATGCCGACAACGCTAGCCGGACGCGGCCCGTGTCCGCACCGACCGACGGGCCGCCGTGAAATTCGGCCGGCACCGTTCCCATATACCCGCGTGGGGTATACAGTGGGACGGCACGAGAAGTTCACGACATCAAGGGGTGATCCATCATGGCAAGCTACGAAGCCGGAACTTTGCTGACCTGTGGCCACGAGGGCTGCGGCTGCCGCGTCCGCATCGAAGGGCCCTGCCACTGCTCGGGTGCCGGTCAAGCCTACCGCTGCACCTGCGGCGACGAGTTGGTGCCCGTCAAGTAGATCCGGCACCGCCGGTCCTACCTTCGGGCTCCTGCCCTGCTGCCGGTCACCGCCCGAACGGGCGGTCGGCGAGTCCGGCGGTCGCGGTCAATCGCAGGTCGGCCGCCCCGACAGATGCGCGACGAGCCGCCGGGGTCGGAGTTCCACCCGGTGAAAGCCCAGAAAACCAAGCACCTTTCGGCGTCGGCGGTCAGATACAGCT
>NZ_JBYCLC010000080.1:0-14066 GCF_057473685.1 Mycobacterium sp. TH-M116
GCCGCACCGCCTTGGCCTTGGTGTTCTCGTCGTACTTGCTTGGCATCGTGCCATCCTTCCCTCAAAAAAGGGTGTGCACGAAACCCGGGACGGTTCAAAAGACAGGGAAAGCCGCACCGAGAGAGACGTCGCGCGGGAGCGCTGGGATTCCCGGATCGGGCCGAACAGACGAAGCCTCGAAATCGACTCCTGCGGCAGCGCGCCGACCAGACCGCGACTTTGGTATCGATGAGCCCCTGCTTCGGCGCCGCGCGGATATTGACAACTCGACGGCCCCGGTCGGGGAACCGCGGCCGCGCGTGTCGGCCTGCCGTCCGATGTCGTCGCGCATGCCGTGTTCGAACTCGAGACCCAACCAATCGAATTGACGAAGCAGCGTCAACGTTGAACGGTATTGATGCGAGGTTCAGGCCCGGAAGGTCATTTCAGACTCTGATTTTCCAGCCGGCTATGGATTGAGGGCCGCGTCCCAGCGCGGAAGTGGGGCGTTGTGCGGCTGATCGTGCGCCGCCAACCCAAACGGTGCGGTGAGCAGCTGGCCTTCGACGATCTTGATCGCTCGCAGCTGCGGCGCGCGATCATCACCAACGTCGAGGCCCATCACCGGCTGCGCGGCGGTGTCCCCGAAGACACCATTCGGGCGCTCAAAAACGACTTCGGGATGATCCACGCCCCCGTGCAACCGTTCTTCGGTGACTGGCTGTACCGGCAGGCCGCCGCGCCGGTGCACAACGTCGGGTGATGGCTGCGCGCCCTGGCACTGCCCCGCGCAGTCCGCCGAGTGCGCGGCAAACGACTGCGCCCGGCGTTTTTCAACGTCGCCGCCCGGCTGGTGCGTCACCGCCGGCGTCGGCACCTGCGCAACACCGCTTGCGCTACCGCCCAGAAGCTTTCGATCGCAATCAGCCAATCCAACAGCGCAGCCACCACCAACCCGACCACCAAACAAGGTCATGACAAACCCGGCTGAAAAATCAGGATCAGATGAGTCAACGAAGGCGGCTACGCGGGGCATGTGAATGAATCAACGCGGCGCATTGACAAGGCTCGGATCAGCGTGTTACATAGGGAGCGCTGAGCACACAGCCGGTCTGGGACTGATGCCACCGCCTTATCGGCCGTGGCATCGCAAAGGCGAAGCCAACCGCCCGTATCTTGATCTGAATTCGTGTCACCCTGGAAATCCGCGGGCAACGCGCTCATTTGCTCACTCATCCTGAGTCTGCAAATCGTGCTATATCCGTCGCGGACGTGGACGTCAAGCGATCGATCCCGCGCGGACTGCTCAATGCGGTCGCGACTGACATCCGCACCGGCTCAGGGGTTGTCGACCGCTTCGACGCTGCGCCGCCATCGCCACCGGGACGCCAGTAACTGGTGGCGCTGAACCGGAGCTCCGAGTCGAAAACGGACTACAGTCCGTCGTGGCATGACCGAAACGAGCACACCAAACACCATGAAAATTCATCAAACCCGCATCCGCAGTACTGAGACCCTTTGCGCCGGTCGCGACGACTCGATCGGCAACGGCGACCGAGTAAGAATGCGGGAACACGGCCGCCACCAGACCACGGTGGTGACGATCAGCGGCGAAGTCGACGCCGCAGACAGCGACCGCGTCCGCGAATTCGCAAGTCGCCCAATACTGGTCGGCAATCCGTTGATCCTCGACCTGAGCGGCGTCAAATTCTTTGCTGCGCGGGCTATCTTGACGTTGATCGCCCTCGATGACGCCTGCCGAGTTACCGCGGTGCCCTGGGCCATAGTTCCCAGCCCCACCGTGAACCGGGTGCTTCGGCTCACCGACTGCGCCACCTCCCTGCCCACGGCGAGTTCGGTGCCCGAGGCGCTGCACCAGCTGACCACCGGTACCTGTTGTTGAGAACCGACACGCGGTGGAGACCACACCAGCGCCACACCATGCGGCGTAACCGCGCCGGGTTGGGCGATGCCAGCCAGACCGCGGCTACTTCTGCGGTGACCCGCTGCCCTCACCGGGCAGCCACTCAGGCCGGACGTCCCGGTGAGCTCCGAAGTGCAGGATTACTATGAATGTTCTAAGCGCCGCCGAACCGCCCCCGCTCCAGCCGCCATCTGCGTTGCCGCTGAGTTTTGAGCTGCCCATCGTGCTGCGGCAACCCTCGGTACCGTCCGCGATCCAGCAGGCAGCGCGATGACCGCGATATTGGCCCCGGCTGGGATCTTCCATGCGGTCGATCCTGCCGTAATCGCTACGTTGACTACGCAACTCCCGGCCGTACACTTCGCGCGCCACCAGGCGATCTTCGGCGAAGGCGAGGGCGGCGATCAGTTGTACATTGTTACCTCCGGCAAGGTGAAGCTCGGCCGCCGTGCATCGGATGGTCGTCACCATCTGCTCGCGATCGCGGGACCCTCGGACATGTTCGGTGAACTCTCCATCATCGATCCCGGCCTGCGCTCGGCGAGCGCGACCGCCCTCACCGACGTGGATGCCGTCGCGATGCACCGCAACACCTTTTGGGCATGGGTCGCCGATCGCCCCGAGATCGCGGGGCGGCTGCTGCGCGTGCTGGCTCGGCGCGTACGCCGCACCGAAGACGATCTGTCCGACCTGATTTTCACCGATGTCGCGGGCAGAGTCGCCAAAGAACTGCTCCGTTTGTCCCAAAGGTTCGGCGCCCAGGACAACGGTGTGGTGCACGTCACCCACAACCTGACCCAGGAAGAAATCGCCCAACTGATCGGCGCCTCCTGCGAAGCGGTCAACAAAGTCGTCACCGAGTTCACTCAGCACGGCTGGATCCGACCGGAAGGCGAAAGCATGCTGATCATCGACTCCGAAGCCCTGGTACGCCGCGCCCACCTGACAACTGTGTCAAACGGGCGGCAGTCGCCTACCGTCGACAGATACGACCACGACGAATCATTCACGCCCCCAATAGGAAACAACCGGAGTCGATCATGGGCATTCCCAGCACAGGTAGATTGATCACCCAATACGGTGTGCAGACACCGAACAGCAGCAGCAGCATTCTGATGGTGACCACCGACCGCGCTGAGGCCGAACACTGGCTGGACTCGATCATCGACGGCAGCATCGTGCAACGAACCATCTCCTACAGTAGCTGGCAACGCGAAGACGACGACGGCGACCTTGCACTGACCGGATGAAGCACACCGCGCACCAATATCAGTGGCACAGTCCGAAAGCTGATGCGAGGCAGGTCAACCCGAGTTATCAGACTCAGTGGCCCGGCTCGTGAACAGGGATTCACCAATACCAAAGTCGCTGAATGCCGTCAATACCGGGGCGCACTGCGACGACCCGCTGCAGATCCTCGCCAACCTCCACACTGCCGCCGAAAGACTGAACGCCATCCGCGGCAAAAAAGGTCGACAGATGTTCTGCCACAGTTGATTTAGCTACGATCGCTTCGATTATGCCGCCGACATCAACCCGCCTGCGTATGCAGCTCACACCCGATCAGGCGTGCGGCGCCAGCTCAGACCTATGTGTCGTGGAATCATGCAGTCTGTCGGTATTCCGGTGGCGGCCGGACTGGAATCGCCACGTGGGCAAAGCCATTCGTTCGTCACAGAGATGACGTCGTACCCCGCGCATCGCGCCTGCCCGTGATGCCACAGGCGAAGGAACCTCTCAGCGGGTTACTGAGCGGCCTGCAGCGGCGGGGGCTGGTGCGCGAACTCGTCCTTGATCTTGGGAACCATGTCGGGGGCGTAGGTGAAAATCGCCGCCTCAACCTCGTACTCGGCCTGGTCCGCGTTCATCGGCGTGCCGTCGTTCACCATCTTGACCAGGGACTTGGCGGTCGCCATCGGATCGGAGGCGGTACGCACCTGAGTGGCGAACCACTTGCCTTCGGCGACTATGTGGCAGTCGTTGAAGTCGGTGCCGTGGATCATCTTGTTCTGCGCCAGCAGGTTGATGTACTGCTCGTCCTGCTCACTCAATGTGCAGCCCGCCCATGCGCGCGGTGCCGAAGCGACGCCCTGGCCCACCATCAGGGCCATGAATCCGGCGCCGGCAGCCCCCACCGACAACGCACGTATGCGTGAGCGAGTGGTTGTCATGTCAAAACCTCTCTCTGCATGGGAACGACCTCGCTTTCAGCGCGTATTCCACGTCGAACACGGGCAAAGCCCAAAGTCGTTCGCCCCTCGACCGGAAGTCGCACGGCGGCCGATCATCGTCTCAAACAGATGGCGCTGCCGTGCAAAGTCAACGCCACCGATGGCATCGGTGCCAAGAAACGATCTTAGCTGGCCGCAACCAAACGCCGGCGGGCAGCGGAGCTAACACTCGATTTCGGGCACATGAACGGATGGTTGCCATTATTTGAACCAATGAGCGTCCCGGAATGATTCAACCAACCGCGGTGGGATTCAACTTGCAAGTGCGACAAGCACTTAACCTTAACACCGCGGCGGTTCCCCGTACAGCCGAACCGCCGAAATCAGCTGAACACGGTCCGGCCGTCGGCGTCGAGCAGATAGTGCTCGGTACCCTGCTCGACCCGTGCCGAGTCGGCACCCAACGACACTGCGACCTTGTTGCTGGCGTTGCGCATGATGTCGAAGGTGAGCTCGACGGCCTCGGCCTCCGAGAAGCGAGAGCGCACCTCGGCGACATCGTCGGCGGCGAGGCGCGCAGGCGTCCAAATTAACCCATCCGCGTACCGCAGCGCCGCTTTTGCACGCGCGTCCAGCTGCGTCGACGTCGCGAAGCGCTCGATGTCCTCATACAGCGACTCCGAACCCCCGGCCGCAAGCGCGGTGCTCTCGCGCAGCGACTTGCACAGCCGGCAGTGGTGCTGGGCCGCGCCGCGCAACCGGACCACCTCGGAGGTGACGGGATCCAGCGCGCGCATCCGGGCCACCGCGGGCAGAAAGTCATTGAACACCACATCGGCGGGATCGGTGCTGTGATCCCAGGTCACCGGGTCGTTCACCCAGCCCAAGTACTCCGAGCCCACGCCGAGCGCCTCAAAACCGGCACGCACCCGCGGGGCGAAGTCGGCGATGTAGATCGCCACCACGACACCGAAAGCGCGGTCCCCCAACTGTTTCAACAGCCGGGATCGTTGCTCGCCGGTGATCGCCGAGACGTCGGCGCTGAACTGCTCGGCGAATTCGGCGACGACGGCGTCGGCCTCCGAGTCGGGTTCGCTCACCTCGACTTCCGCGGGCAGCGGCGGCAGCGACAGCGTGCGCGCGCACACCCGGCGAACCAGCGCCACAATGCGGCCGTCGTCGAGGGACGGCGGGGCCAGGGCCACCAACCGCGTCAACTGGCCGTGTCCGAGCGCAACCGGGGCCGTCATTGGTCACACGCTAGAGCGCGTCGGACCGCGGGGCAATCGGCTACTGCGCCTGGCTCACCGATGACATGTGGAAGTCCGGTATCCGCAGCGAGGGCATCGCGGCCCGGGTGGCCCAGTCCCCCCACTCCCGCGGCAGGGTCTTCTCGCTGACGCCGGCCTGCGTGGCCCGCCGCAGCAGGTCCAGCGGGCTCTCGTTGAACCGGAAGTTGTTGACCGCCGCGCTCACCTCACCGTCCTCGATCAGATACACCCCGTCGCGGGTCAGCCCGGTGAGCAGCAGCGCAGTGGGATCCACCTCGCGGATGTACCACAGCGTGGTCAGCAGCAGTCCGCGCTCGGTGGCCGCGATCATGTCCGCGAGGTCGTCCGACCCGCCGGTCATCACCAGGTTGTCGGCGGCGACGGCCACGTCGGCGTCGAACCTCGCGGCCGTGGCCCGCGGGTAGGCCAGCGCGTTGATCACCCCGTTGCGGATCCAGTCCACCTGCCCGATCTCCATGCCGTTGTCGAACACCGACACCGTCTCCGAGGAGTTGCTCGCCGCGACGAACGGCGCGCACGCCAGGCCGGGGGCCATCGGATCGGAGAACAGCGTCAACGGCAGATCGGTGAGCCGCTCCCCCACCCGGGTCCCACCGCCGGGCGCCGAAAAAGCCGTCCGGCCCTCCTGCGCGCCGCGGCCCGTCATCGACCACGCCAGGTAGACCATCATGTCGGCCACCGTTGAGGGGGGCATGATCGTCTCGTAGCGTCCCGCGGACAGCTCGACCCGGCGCTGCGCCCATCCGAGCCTGGTCGACAGCTCCTCGAGCAGCAGGTCGACGGGCACGTCGACGAAGTCGGCCGAGCCGATGCCCGCCCAGGCGCTGGCGTCACCACGCTTGGCGTTGATCTCCACCGCGCCGGTCGGCTGGGTGTAGCGCCGCCGCAGCCCCGTCGACGACGCCAGAAAAGTCGTCGCGACGCTGTGGTGGGCGAACCCGTACAACACGTCGGCGCCGACGAACCCGCGGCTCAGCGACCCGGCGAGGTCGGCGAACACCTCGGCGCCGGTGCCCGGTACCGGCGCGTCCCAGTCGAACGGCGCCCCGCCGTCGGTGATCAGGGGCGCGACGTCGCCGGCCTCCGGCGCGCAGCGCGCCGCCTCCTGGGAGGCGCCCACCTGCCCGGAAATCACCCCCGGGTCCGCCTCGGCCGACGTGATCGTGCCGACGCACGCGCTCTCCCCGGTGCGCACGACGGAGATCACGGTCAGGTGCCGGCTGACCGAGACCCCGTTCGTGGTCATCGAATTCCCGGCCCAGCGCAGCGTCGCCTCGACCCGGTCGGTGAGCAGCACCATCGTCTCATCGGCGCGCCCGAGCCGGACCGCCTCCTTCAACGCGATGTTGACGGCGTGTTGCGGGCTAATCATCGGCGCCACTCCTCAGCATCGGTGCGCTCTGCATCGTCGCCGGCGCGATCACCGGCCGCCCTCCGTGCGGGTGTTGAGCACGTTGACGCCGCGGAACAGTGCCGACGGGCAACCATGGCTCACCGCGGCGATCTGTCCGGGCTGGGCCTTGCCGCAGTTGAACGCGCCACCGAGCCGCCACGTCGACGCACCGCCGACGGCTTCCATGGAACCCCAGAAGTCGGTCGTGGTGGCCTGGTAGGCAACATCCCGCAGCTGCCCGTCCAGGCGGCCGTCGCGGATCCGGAAGAACCGCTGGCCGGTGAACTGAAAGTTGTAGCGCTGCATGTCGATCGACCACGACTTGTCACCGACGATGTAGATACCGTTCTCGACGCGCCCGATCAGGTCAGCGGTGGCGAGGTCCTCGGCGGCCGGTTGCAGCGACACGTTGGCCATCCGCTGGATCGGCACATGGTGCGGGGAGTCGGCATACGAACACCCGTTGGAGCGGGCCTGCCCCATCCCCCGCCCGAGTCTCAGCGCGAACACCCGGTCCAGTTGGTAGCCCACGAATATCCCGTCGCGCACCAGGTCCCAGCTTTGCGCGGCCACGCCCTCGTCGTCGTAACCCACGCTGGCCAGGCCGTGTTCGACGGTGCGGTCGGCGGTCACGTTCATCACCGGCGACCCGTAGCGCATGGTGCCCAGTTTGTCCGGCGTCGCGAACGAGGTGCCGGCGTAGGCGGCCTCGTATCCGATGGCGCGGTCGTATTCGGTTGCATGCCCGATGGATTCGTGGATGGTCAGCCACAGGTTGGTCGGGTCGATCACCAGGTCGGTGGGCCCGGGCGACACGCTGGGCGCCTTGACCTTCTCGGCCAGCAGCCCCGGCAGCTGGGCGAGTTCGTCGGTCCAGTTCCATACGTCGTCGCCGGCCAGCGCCTCCCAGCCCCGGCCCATCGGCGGCGCCAGCGTGCGCATCGAGTCGAAGCTGCCCGCCGCGGTGTCGACGGTCACCGCGTCCAGCGACGGCATCACGCGCACCCGCTGCTGGGTGATCGACGACCCGAAGGTGTCGGCGTAGAAGGTCTGCTCCTTGACGGCGTTCAGAGAGGCCGACACATGGTCGACGCCGTCGGCACTGAGCAGCCGCCCGGAGTACTCCTGCAGCACCGCGACCTTCTCGGGTGCGGGGATACTGAACGGGTCGATCCGGTAACTCGAGCACCAGGTCGCCTCGGCATACACCGGTTCGGGCGCCAGCTCGACGCGTTCGCGGTTCAGCGCCGCCAGCGTGGTCGCCACCTGCACCGCGCGGCGCGCGGTCTCGGCCGCAACGGCCGGCGCCAGCTCGGTGTGCGAGGCGAAACCCCAGGTGCCGTCCACGATCACCCGCACCGCCAGGCCGACCTCGCGGCTGACCACCTCGGTCTCGAGCTCGCCGTCACGCAGCGCGATGATCTCGGTGCTGATGCGGTGAACCCGCAGGTCGGCGTGGCTGGCCCCGGCCGACTTCGCCGCCGACAGCGCGGCGTCGGCCAACTCGTGGCGCGGCAGGTCCAGGAAGTCGGCATCGATCTCCCGGGTCGGTGTCACGACTCCACCGTAACGACCGCTGCCCACAAAACCCGCCGGCGCCCGCTTTAATACACCCATGCCCGACGTGACCCGTCGATCCACCGCGCTGGGCTATGCCTTGCTGGCACCCAGCCTGTTCGGTGTGGCCGCGTTCCTGCTGCTGCCCATCCTCGTGGTGGTGTGGCTCAGCCTGTACCGGTGGGATTTGCTGGGACCTCTGCGCTACGTGGGCCTGGCCAACTGGCGCTCCGTACTGACCGACTCCGGCTTCGGCAGCTCGCTGATCGTCACAGCCGTGTTCGTGGCGATCGTGGTGCCCGCCCAGACGGTGCTGGGGCTGGCGGCCGCCGCGATGCTGGCGCGCCGGCTACCGGGCACCGGGCTGTTTCGCACGTTGTACGTGCTGCCGTGGATCTGTGCCCCGCTGGCCATCGCGGTGCTGTGGCGCTGGATCCTGGCGCCCACCGACGGGGCCGTCGCCACCCTGCTGGGGCACCGCGTCGAGTGGCTCTCCGACCCCACCCTGGCGCTGCCGCTGGTGTCGGCGGTCGTCGTGTGGACCAACGTCGGATATGTCTCGCTGTCATTCCTGGCCGGTCTGCTGGCGATCCCCGACGACATCCACGCCGCCGCACGCACCGACGGCGCCACCGCCTGGCAGCGGCTTTGGCGCATCACCCTACCCTTGCTGCGGCCGACCACATTCTTCGTGCTGGTGACCGGGATCGTCAGCACCGCACAGGTTTTCGACACGGTCTATGCGCTGACGGGCGGCGGACCGGCCGGCAGCACAGACCTGGTGGCCCACCGCATCTACGCCGAGGCGTTCGGCTCGGCGGCCATCGGGCGGGCATCGGTGATGGCGGTGGTGCTGTTCGTCATCCTCATCGCGGTGACCCTGGTGCAACAGTTCTACTTCCGGCGCCGGATCAGCTATGACCTCACCTAGCCGGCTCAGCGGCGCGGCGATCTACGTCGCGCTGGCGTGCGGTGCGCTCATCACGTTGGCGCCGTTCGCGCTCGGCCTGCTGACCTCGTTCACCTCGGCCCACCAGTTCGTCACCGGCACACCGCTGCAGTGGCCGCGCCCGCCCACTCTGGCCAACTACGCCGACCTGGGCGGGGTCGGGTTCGGCCGCGCGGCGGCGGTGACCGCGCTGATGGCCGCGGTGATCCTGCTCGGGCAGCTCACCTTCTCTGTGCTGGCCGCCTACGCGTTCGCGCGGCTGCACTTTCCCGGGCGCGACGCGTTGTTCTGGGTGTACATCGCGACGCTGATGGTGCCGGGCACCGTCACGGTGGTGCCGATGTATCTGATGATGGCCCAGCTGGGCCTGCGCAATACGTTCTGGGCGCTGGTGCTGCCCTTCATGTTCGGCTCCCCCTACGCGATCTTCCTGCTGCGCGAGCACTTCCGGATGATCCCGAACGACCTGGTCAATGCCGCGCGCCTGGACGGGGCCAACACGCTGGACGTGATCGTGCACGTGGTGATCCCGTCCAGCCGGCCGGTGCTGGCGGCGCTGACGCTGATCACCGTCGTCTCGCAGTGGAACAACTTCATGTGGCCACTGGTGATCACCAGTGGCCACAAGTGGAGGGTGCTCACCGTGGCCACCGCAGATCTGCAGTCGCGGTTCAACTCCCAGTGGACGCTGGTGATGGCGGCTACGACGGTCGCGGTCGTTCCGCTGGTCACGCTGTTCGCGGTGTTCCAGCGCCATATCGTCGCGTCGATCGTCGTCTCGGGGCTCAAGTGAACCGGCCACGGTTTTCCACGCTGGCCGCCGCAGCCCTGCTGCTCGTCGCGGTGCTGCTGGCCGCGACGGCGGTGCTGCTGGACTACTCGGGCGAACCGCACGCCGGCAAGATCGTCGTGCGGGTGCGGTTCTGGGCGGAGCCGATCGCGCAGGCCTACCGGCAGTCCTTCGAGGCGTTCAACCGCGCGCATCCCGGCGTCGAGGTCCGCGCCGACATGGTGGCCTACCCGACCTACTTCGACACCCTGCGCACCGACGTGGCGGGCGGCAGCGCCGACGACATCTTCTGGCTGTCCAACGCCTACCTCGCCGCCTACGCCGACGGCGGCCGGTTGATGAACATCGGCAAAGCCCTCGGCCCGGACGCCGCCGAGGACTGGGAACCCGCGGTGGTCGACCAGTTCACCCGCGGCGGTGTGCTCTGGGGCGTGCCGCAGTTGACCGACGCCGGCATCGCGGTGTACTACAACGCGGACCTGCTCGGCGCTTCCGGCATCGATCCCATGCGCCTGGACACCCTGCGGTGGAGCCCCGACCCCGGCGACGACACGCTGCGCCCCCTGCTGGCCCGGCTGACCATCGACGCTAACGGAAGAACAGCGGAGACAACGAAATTCGACCCCGGACGGGTCAGGCAGTGGGGATACAACGCGGCCAACGACCCCCAGGCCATCTACCTGGACTACATCGGCTCGGCCGGCGGAGTGTTCCAGCGCGGCGACCGGTTCGCCTTCGACAACCCCGCGGCGATCACGGCGTTCCGCTACCTGGTCGGCCTGATCAATGCCGACCACGTCGCGCCGCCGGCCTCCGACACCAACGACAACGGCGATTTTTCCCGCAACCAGTTCGTGGCCGGCAGGATGGCGCTCTTCCAATCCGGCACCTACAACCTCACCGCCGTGGCCCGCGACGCCCGCTTCCGCTGGGGCATCGCGATGCTGCCGATCGGCCCCGCGGGCCGGGTCAGCGTCACCAACGGCATCGCGGCGGTGGGCAACGCGGCATCCAAACATCCCGGGGCGGTGCGTGAGGTGCTGGCGTGGCTGGGCAGCAGGGAGGGCAACGCGTACCTGGGCCGCCGGGGCGCAGCGATCCCGGCCGTGCTTTCGGCGCAGCAGGTCTACTTCGACTACTGGGCCGCCCGCGGCGTCGACGTCACACCGTTCTTCTCGGTGCTGCGCGGCCCGCGGATCCCGGCGCCGGGCGGCCCCGGCTTCCCCGCCGGCGAGGTGGCCCTGCAAAGCTACTTCGACGAAATGTTCCTGGGCCGAGGCGATGTCGCGGCCACCCTGAAGCGGGCGCAGGAGGCGGCCAACGCCGCCGCGCAGCGGTAGTTCACCCACGCAGCACCAGCACCGGGGTGCAGCGGACACGTTCTACGCTGGGCGACCTCGTGTGCGCAGGATCAGCGGATCAGGCGGCAGCCTCCCGCAGCACCGCAGCAAACTGCTGAACCGCCCAGTCGATCTCCGCCGCGGTGATCACCAGCGGCGGCGCGAACCGCAGCGTCGAGCCGTGGGTGTCCTTCACCAGCACGCCCCGGTCGGCCAGCCGCAGGCTGATCTCCTTGCCGGTGGCCAGCGCCGGTTCGATGTCGACCCCGGCCCACAGCCCGAAGCCGCGCACCGCCACCACACCGTGACCGATCAACTCGGCCAGCCGCCGGTGCAGGTGACGACCCAATTCGGCCGAGCAGGACTGGAATTCGCCGCGCGCCAGCATGGAGACCACCGTGGTGCCGATCGCCATGGCCAGCGGGTTGCCACCGAAGGTCGACCCGTGCTCGCCCGGATGCAGCACGCCGAGGATGTCGCGGTCGGCGACCACCGCCGACAGCGGCACCACGCCGCCGCCCAGCGCCTTGCCCAGCAGGTACACGTCGGGTGTGACGCCCCACCGGTCGCAGGCGAAGGTGTAGCCCGTGCGCCCCAGCCCCGACTGGATCTCGTCGGCGATCATCAGCACGTTGTGCTCGCTGCACAGCGCGCGCACGGACGGCAGGTAGTCGTCCGGCGGGACGATGATGCCCGCCTCGCCCTGGATCGGCTCCAGCAGCACCGCGACCGTGTTGTCGTCGATGGCCTGGGCCAGGGCCGCGACGTCGCCGTAGGGCACCGAGCGGAAGCCCGGCGTGAAGGGTCCGAAGCCGCCGCGCGCCGCGGGATCCGAGGAGAAGCTGACGATGCTGATCGTGCGGCCGTGGAAGTTGTTCTCGGCCACGATGACATTCGCCTGACCCGCGGGCACGCCCTTGACGTCGGCGCCCCATTTGCGGGCAACCTTGAGCCCGCTCTCGACGGCCTCGGCGCCCGAATTCATCGGGAGCACCATGTCTTTGCCGCACAGCCGTGCCAGCGCAGCACAGAACGGCCCCAGACCCTCGGCGTGGAAAGCGCGGCTCACCAGCGTCACGGTGTCGAGTTGCGCGTGCGCCGTCGCGGTGATCTCGGGGTTACGGTGGCCGAAGTTGACCGCCGAGTAGGCGGCCAGGCAGTCCAGATAGCGCCGACCGTCGACGTCGGTGATCCACACCCCCTCGGCGCTTGCCGCCACCACGGGCAGCGGCGAATAGTTGTGCGCCGCATATTTGTCGACCAACGTGATCGCGCTCTCGGTGCGGTTCGTGATGACCGCCTCCGCGGCCGGGGCGTCGAGAATCGTCATGAGAACACCTCCAATGTGCAGCATTTGACTGAACCGCCGCCCTTGAGCAGCTCGGATAGGTCCACGCCGACCGGCTCGAAACCGGCCTCACGCAGTTGTGTCGCGAAATGGCTTGCGCCAGAAGGAATGACAACGTGCAGGCCGTCGGAGACTGCGTTGAGCCCCAGCACGTAGGCATCGGCGCTGCCGACCACGATAGCAGCGGGGAACAACGCACGCAGTTGGTCGTGCGCCGCCTCGCTGAAGGCCGGCGGGTAGTAGGCGATCGTGTGATCGTCGAGAACGGCCAGCGCGGTGTCCAGGTGGTAGAAGCGCGGGTCGACCAGCTCCAGGGACACGACCGGAAAGCCGAGCGCCGCCGAGATCTCGTCGTGCGCGCGCCGGTCGGTGCGGAAGCCGTACCCGGCCAGGACGATGTCACCAACCATCAGCAGATCGCCCTGCCCCTCGTTGACGTGGCGGGTGGACAAGGGCCGGTAGCCCCGCGACGACATCCACGCGGCGTAGGCGCGCACCTCGCCGGCCCGCTCCGCGTACCGGAACTTGGCGACGATGGCGATGTCGTCGGCGACGAATCCGCCGTTGGCCGCGTACACCATGTCGGGCAACCCGGGCACGGGCTCGACGATGTCCACGTGGTGGCCCAGCGACAGGTAGGTCTGGTACAGGTTCTCCCATTGCGCGTGCGCGACGCCGACGTCCACGGGCGTGCTCAGGTCCATCCACGGATTGATCGCGTACTCGACGGCGAAGAAGGTCGGTGGCGTCATTGCGTACCGACGGACCCGCGGGGTGCGGGTGCGCTTGGGGGCCTCGGCGTCGGGCCGAGTCACATACGCGGGCGCGGCGACCGGCGCCGGCTCCGCCACATAGTAATCCGTCACAAATCCACGATATTGGAGCGCATGCAGACAATCAATCGACGAATATTGCGTCTTATACGCGTATTTGTTGCGCTAGAGTGGGTCTAGCGGTTGTTTATTGTCCGTCGACGAAATGGGAGGGCGTGACCGGTATGGACAGACTCGACGAGACTGACGAGCGCATCGTGGCGGAGCTGACCGACAACGCGCGCGCGACCTTCGCCGAGATCGGCGAGACGGTGAACCTGTCGGCGCCCGCGGTGAAGCGGCGCGTCGACCGGATGCTCGACAGCGGGGTGATCAAGGGCTTCACCACGGTCATCGACCGCAATGCGCTGGGCTGGAACACCGAGGCCTACGTGCAGGTGTACTGCCACGGCCGGATCTCGCCGGCCGAGCTGCGGGCGGCGTGGGTGGACATCCCCGAGATCGTCAGCGCGGCCACGGTCACCGGAACGTCCGACGCGATCCTGCACGT
>NZ_JBYCLC010000081.1:0-6722 GCF_057473685.1 Mycobacterium sp. TH-M116
GGGCCGCACCGCCACATCGACCGCCGGTCCATGAGCGGTATCACGGTGGCAGACGTGCTGGGCGCGGTGGAAGACCTGAGCGCCGAGCATGGCCTGACGGGCTGATCTCGCCGACGCCGGTGGCCCGCCACGAAATTTGCCGCACGGCGCGGGGGTAAGGCCGGGTTAGGCTTGGCGCCGGTACGGGTTGTCTAGCTGGCGCGCTCGCAGGAGGGCGGGGCCGCGAGGTGGTGGGCAATGGGGTCGCGCCGGTGGCCGAAGCGCACGAGGAGGGGTTAGCGATGGCGGAGATGCTCAGCGTCGAATACGACGAACTGATTGCCAGGGCCGCCGAACTCGAGGCGCCACTGCCGGCGGCGCCCGCCGAGGCCCCGGTACCGCCGTGTGAGGTCCCCTTCGTCGTTGATTCGGCCACGCAACTGGGGCTGTCGTCGGGTGCCATCCGCGACTGCATCCGCTATTGCGAACAGGAGTATCAGGCGCTGGCGCAGTCCCTCAAAAACGCCGCCCAGGCCTACGAGGAGGTCGACGCGGCGGCTGCGGAGTCGATGGGCGGCGAGTCCTCGGGGTCAGGGGCGACGGCGGAGTCGTCCGGAGGGGACAGTCAAGCGCTTTCGGGCGGGGACGGTCAGGCGATGGGCAGGACAGACGCCCGCACACCTGAAGGTTGGACCCCGTACGTAATCCTGCCGGACTCAGTTGAGTTGCCCTACTACGACGTCGATACAGCAGCCCGGGACATCGAAGCTCCAGACCAGGGACCGGCGTTCAGCGGGTTCGCCGGCGACTGGGATTCCTACGCGCTGACCTTGCAGCAGGACGTCATGCCGCGGCTCCGCGCCTTCGAGTACTGGGACGGCACGGCCGCGAAGGCCGTCGAGGCCAACTTCGAGGCGTACAAAAAATACACGATCGGGCTGGTGGGGTATTGCAACCAGATCGCCGCCCAGGCCAGACAGGTTGTCGCGGCGCACAAGTGGGCCGTCACCGAACACCCGTCCACGTACGAATGTGGTCTGGCCAAGATGAACTACCTCAATTTCATGCATTATAACGACCCAAAGTTTCTGCGCGCCTTCAAAGAGGATTACGCGAAGATCCAGCAGAAGTCCGAAGAGGTCCTGGCCCAGTACCGGCTGCAGGGCGGCATGCCGCTGGCGCCGGTGTACCCGTCGGCGCCGCCCACCGCCACGCACATCCCGCCCGCCGATGCAGCCCTTCCCTCCGAGGATTCCGGCGGCCTGGGTGACGTGCTTTCCGGAGCGCTCGAGGACGTGCTGTCCGGGGGCCTGGATGGGGTGCTCCCCGGCAGTGGTGGTGAGGCGTTACCCGCCGGCGGCGGCGAGGCGTTGCCCGCCGGCGGCGGCGAGGTGCTGAGCGGTGTTGGCGGCTACCCCTATTCGGGCAACCTCTACGATGCGGTGTCCGGTCTGGCCGATACGGTTGCCAACCCGTATGCCGGTACCGCTGCGGGGGCCGGCGACGCCGCGGCGGCGTCGGGGCTGTCGGTCGGCTCCGGCATGAAACCGGCGTCGGTGGGCGGCGGCGTCGGGGGTGTCGATGTGCCGGGCACACCGCTGCAGCCCCCAACTGCTGCCGAATCGGCCGCCCAGGCGGGCGCGGGACGTGGTGCGGGGATCGGCGGCGTGGCCGGCGCCGGCGGCGGTGCGGGGGCCGGCGGTGCAGCAGGCAGCCGCGGCGGCATGGGCATGGCACCCATGGGTGGTGCGCCCGGGGCCGGGCAGGGCCAGGGGCAGGACAAGAAAGCCAAACGCCTGGGCGAGGAAGAGGAGATCTACACCGAAGACCGGGCGTGGACGTCGGGGATCATCGGTATTCGGGCGCGCAACGACACTCCCGACGACACCCGCCGCTGATCCCGCCCTCAGGTGAACGCCAGTCAACGGGGCCGCGTCGTTTCGGTGAAGCGTGCGTGCCCGACGGTTAACCGCATGCGGCGGAACGGAACTCGTGCGCGGCGGCCCACGCGGCCTAGGCTAGGCTCTTTTCAGGCCCTGCGGCCGGCCACGTCATCACCCGAGTAGGAGGACACTGCGGTGCCCAAAGTTTCCGATGTGATGAAGGTGCCGTTCAGCGGCCTCACCGCCGTCAAGGGATACGCAACCGGAAACTACGCCGACGCCGTCGCCAACACCGCGCTGATGGCCGGCCAGTTGGGCTACGCGTTCGGCAAATACTATGCGCCGGACAAATGGAAGAAACACTTCGGGGCCGAGGTCTACCTGCTCGAGATCGGGATCCAACTCGTGACGGCGCTGACGATCTTGCATGGAAGCGCCACCGATCAGGGACAGTTTTACGAGTTGGGCTCCGAAAAATTCGAGTTGGCGTGGGAAAACCTCAAGGATGCGACCGTGGGCGACGGCTCCTGGTCGGGCGACTCCGCGGACGCTTATGATTCGCGTAACGCCGCCCAGCTCGATTGGGCGAAGACGATGTCCGGCCTCGACGCGAGCATCGCAGCGATCCTGGCCAGGCAGGCCGGCGAGGTCAAAGACGCCAAACTCGCGTTGACGTACTGCCGGGCGGCGTTGACTGTCGCGATCCCCGTGGCCGTCGCCTTGCGGGCGTGGAATCCGATGGCATCATGGGCGTTTCAGATCGCAACGTTCGGCATGACGATGTCAGTCGCCACCATAATCACGAACGAGACGCGCATCAACGCCTCGGCCAACGGGACCGAGATCGACGCCATCACCGCGCAATACAACGTCGTTGCCGACAGCGCGTCGGTGACCGGTGCGGACTCGGTGGCACCCACCGCAACACCGGCACCCAAGACCACGGTCGGGGAGTTCGGCACCGTCGGCGGCGCAACCGCGCCGGCCCCGGCTGCACCCGGCATCGCCGCCCCGGCGCCGGTGTCCCGCAGTTCCGCCGCACAGTCCCCGGTGTCGGCGGCGGTCCCGTCCACCGCGGGCGGCGACACCCCCGAGGAGTACCCGGTGCCGGGCGTCGCCGCGGGCGGGACACCGCAAACCGGGATCGCGGCGGCCTTCGGCACACCAGTGGGTGGCCCCACGGCCACCCGTGCGCCCGGGGCGGCCCCGGCCGCGCCGCGCGGCGCCGGTGGCGAAAAACCCTCGGCTCCGGCATCGTCGGTCGATGACGAGCCGCGTGACGAACATCGTGACGGGGCCGGCGCGGGCGCCGAGCACACAGAACGCGTCCCCCTCGACGCAGTGGACCCCGCGGCCGCCGAGCAAGCCCGCGAGCGGGTTCGCTGAGGCGCGGTGCGCGGCCGCCGGTGCTCGGGAAGCAGACGTCGAGGGGAGGGTTCATGAGGAAGCTCAGTGCGGACACCAGTTACGTCGAGCAACTGGCATCCGAGCAGGACGAAGCGGCCAAGAAGCTCGAAGAGGCACTTGCCGTCGCCGACGGGCGGGCCCAAAAGCTGCTGTTCGACCACGGCCTGATCTGCATCGGCTCGGTCACCGCGATGAAACGCGCCGAGGAAGCCCGCGAACGCGCCTGCACCAACATGCTGGCGGTCTCGGTCGACCTCGCCGAAAAACTCCGGCTGAGCGCCGACGCGTATGGCAAGACCGATGTCCGCACCGGCGAAAACCTCGACCGCCAAGTGCTCTCCGACTGATCGACTGCCCTGTCCTGACACCGCCCGTGACCGTGAAAAGTCCAGAAAGAGAAGCGCCATAGTGGACACCACCCCATCTCGGCCCGGTAGCGACGAAGGCTTCGCCTTCCTGGATTTCGGCGACCAGTCCGTTCTCGACGGCGGTGATAGCTCGGATTTCGGCGACGGATATGCAGCGGATGACCGCGCGGTTTTGGATTTCGGCGACCAGTCAGGCCCCGGGAGCGCGGACCCGCCGGACATCGACGCCCTGGTGGGTGCCGAATCGTCCGCCTCCGCCGACACCGGCAGTGCGCCGGGATTGGCCGACGCGCTGCCCCGGGATGCCGGTGACACCGATACCGCCGATGCGGGCGAGGAGGATGACGACGAGCCGCTGGCGACGGTGACCAATCCCTCCGGAACCGTGTCGGTGACGGCGCGGATGGACGGGTCGATCCAGGTGGTCAAGCTGTCTCCGGAGGTGGCGTCGATGACCGAATCGGGTCTGGCCGAAGAGATATTCGTGATCGCGGACCTGGCGCAGCAACAGGCGTTGTCGATCCAGCGCACCTTCGTGTTCGAGTCCTTCCACGCGCTGGGCGCCGACGACGACGAAGCGTTGGCCGAGATGCTGGGCGAAGGGGTCACGGAGTTGCCGTCCCCGGAAGCGGCGGCACGGGCCCAGGCCGAGGTGTTCGCCACGCGATACGTCAGCGACGACCGATGACCGCCGCCAACGCTCCCGCAGAGAATTCCCCGGATCACAAGGACACCGACATGAGCCCCGACACGCACCCGCAGGTCGACCAGGTGCTGCGGATGGCGGAGCAGATCCAGTCGGTCATCGACGAGCAGGCGCACAAGTTGAAGACCGAATCGTTTTGCGGCGCCGACGAGGCCGACACCGTGCGGGTGACTCTCGACGGACGCCTGCGGCTGACCGGCCTGGACATCGAACCCGGCCTGCTCCGGTTGGGCGCCGGCGCCGTCGAGCGGCGGGTCAACGAGGCGATGCGCAACGCGCAGGCCGTCGTCACCGAGGCGGGCGACGCCGAGCGGGAGCGGATTCTGGAAGCGGTCGCACGCATCGCCGCCCCGCTGCAGCAGATGATCGGGCTGCCCGGCGCGGAAACCGTTTAGCGGCATCGGTAGTGGCGGCCCACGGGTGGGAGCGGGACTGGAGTGCAGCTATTCGTCGTCGGGGCACCGCGATCCGGGACGACTATCGTCACCCAGTTCCTCAACTGCCACCACCAGATCAAGCTCTTCGACGAGATCGACCTGATCGGGGCCGTCCGGATCGGGCGGCTGGCCGGCGGGCTCGAGGGATTCCTGCGTGAGCGCGGTGTCTACGAGACCTACCGGCGCTGCGCAGAGAAAACCGGCGACCCGCCCGCCGCCCTGCATGCGATCATGAACGAGATCGTCCGCCCCTGCACCATCTGGGGCGAGAAGAACCCTTGGTATGCGGCACGGTTGCACCAGCTCACGGGCATGTTTCCCGACGCCGCAGTCCTGTTCGTCTTGCGTGATCCCCGCGAGGTCGTCAATTCGGTTCTGCTGCGCAGGAACTCACCCCAGCGCAGGCCGCTGGATTTCTGGATCAAGGACACCGTGGCCGAGGCGCTGGCGCTGTTGCACCGTTTCCTGCAGCCGCTGATGTCCGGCGGCGCCGCACCCGCGGTGGCGCGCTACGAGGATTTTGTGGCCCAACCGGCAGCGGCACTGGATGCCGCGCTGGGCCGCTGGGGCCTGACGTTTTCCGACACCGCCGCCGGGATCGCCCATCCGCCCCCCGAGACGGTCGGTGACGGCCAGTTTTTCCGGGACGGCGCCGTGCTGCCGTGGAAGGCGGGCAACCTGCGCCCCTTGCGCCGGGTGATCCCGGCGCGCGACCGGATCGACGCCGACGACCCCGCCTGGGCCCAGGTGGACGCCCTGGCGCGCCACTTCGGTTATGACTGAACGGCTTCCACGGGCGCCGCTGCCGCGGCTCCGGGATTCGACCGCCGCCGAACTGCTGCACGCGGCACGCCGGTTTCAGGAGGCCGCGCTGGAGTGGCATCGCACAGCTCCCGCCGCCTCCGACACCAACGACCGAGTCACGGCGCGGGCGCTGCATCTGCACGCGCTGAATTTCGATCTGTGGCATCACGAAGACGCCGTCCGTCGCCCCGGCGTCGGCGACCCTGAGGTGGCCCGTGGGAAACGCGCCATCGACGACCTCAACGCCCGCCGCAACGCCGCCGTCGAGAACCTCGACGCCACGCTGCTCGAGCGGCTCGACCCAGTCCGAAGCGCACCGCTGCATACCGAGACCCCCGCGATGATCGTCGACCGGCTCTCGGTGCTCACCTTGCGCATGGTGCACACGCCAGACGCGGAACGGAACGGTTCGCGGCTCGCGGTGCTCGAACAGCAGTACGACGACCTCATCGGTGGCCTGGAGCGGTTCCTTGCGTGTATTCGGGACGGCCACATCGGATTCACGGTCTACCGGCAATTCAAATCCGCAGGTCAGCAGGGCTATTGCACTCTGTTCGAGGATCCGGGCGAGCGCTGAGGTCTCCCGTGGATTCCCGATTCCGGGTGCCCGCGGGAGTTGTGCGTGATAACGTCGCGGATCTGCTTCAGCCGGGAAGGCGCGTTGACGCCGCCGACGATGACGAGGCCGTTCGCTTGACGGATGGGTAGCGGCCGAGTCGCCCGGTCACTCGTGAATACCGCTAACTCGTGAATACGCGATCGCTCGAGCAGCACTACACTGCCCAGCCAGGGGGATGTTCTCGCGCTTGACCATTCGGGAGGGAATCATGACGTTTTTCGTCCAGCCGGAGGCCGTGCTGGCGTCGGCGGGTGCCGAGTCGGCGATCAGCGCGGAAACCGAGGCGGCGGCGTCGGCGGCGGCGCCGGCGCTGCTCGGAACGACACCGATGGGCGCAGACCCCGACTCGGCGATGTTCTCGGCCGCGCTCAACTCCTGCGGCGCCGGCTACCTGGGTGTGGTTTCCGAGCACGCGGCACAGCGCGGCCTGTTCTCCGGCGCGCAGAGCATGGCTTCGGGGGTGGCCGTCGCCACCGAGGCGGCGCGCGCTGCGACCCTGGGCACGTAGCGAGGGGAGAA
>NZ_JBYCLC010000082.1:0-1529 GCF_057473685.1 Mycobacterium sp. TH-M116
ACCGGCACCGCCGTCGCCGATCAAACCCGCCGAACCGCCCGCCGAACCAGCGCCGTGATCGACCCCGACCACACCTGCGGCCCCCACGCCCCCGTCTCCGAACAGGAAACCGCCGTCGCCGAGGTTGCCGAAAAGCCCAGAACTGCCAAGCAGCGAATGGTTGGTCCCGGAGAAGTCGTTGACTCCGTCGCCGACCAGGTCGCGCCCGAACAGGTACACCGACGGTGCGTTGACGATCGGGTCGACTGTCTGACCCAGCGAACTTGCCAGGTAGTCCTGGCTGGTGGCATGCAACGCGACGTCGAGTTGGAGGCTGACCTCGAACAGCGCCGCGTTGACGGTCGCCCCCATCGAGGCCGTGTCCGCGATGCCGGCACCGAGATCGGCGGTCAACGACTCCGCACCTGGCCCCGTCGCGTCCAGCACGCCCGTCAACCCATTGCCGACGGCGTTCACCACTGGGTCGACGATCACGCTCAGAATGTCGGCTCGCGCCACGGGCGCTCCCGGTACCGTCGCCACCGCCAGCGCGGCAGTCGCCACGGCGGACCCGCCCGCAGCCCAAGCCCTGCGCCGGCGGGCCGCCATCCCGAGCCCCCTTCCGTACCATCTCCACGAGCCACACCACGGTGCGCCGAGGAGGCGAAAGTTACGACAGTGAAGCACACTCCGGCGCAGAAATCCACGGGAACCGACACTGCTGACGCCCCCGGACCTTGGGCACACGCGGGATGGGCGGAACCGGGTCGTGCTAACCCACGACACCGGCAATCGGAGTGGGCTCGGCAGTCGGTGACATCGGTGTTGTCGACACCCAACGCCGACGGCTGGCCCGGCGACAATTTGTCGCTCACCTTGAGCCCGTGTAGCTCGCCGGCAGGACCGCGGGTCGCTACCGATGCCTGGCCGTCATCTTCCCCCCACTCGCCGCTGACTCCCAGGCTCGGCCACCGCAGTCGACAGGACAACCACGTCGTCGTGGAGGATGATTGGGCGATGCGATTCCTGATTGTATTGGCCAATGTCGCATTGGCCAATCTGGCCGCCGCCGTCGGCTCGGCGGTGCCGGCGCAAGCCGAGCCCAGCAGCATCGACCCGGGTACTGACAGTAGCTTTCTGAGCCAGCTCACCCAAGCGGGCATCACCTATACCAACGGACCTGCCGCCGTGGCAGCCGCCCATACGGCGTGCAACATGATGGATTCAGGCCAGAAGGAAATCGCCGTCATCAAAAAGGTGATGACTCTGAACCCAGGATTCGGCCTTGCCGGCTCGACCAGGTTCACCGTGATTGCGTCGAGCGTCTACTGCCCCGACTACCTGTCCAAGTCCAGCGCCAACTGAGCAGATGAACAACCCGCCCGCGTTGCCGCACAGTCCTTGTGGTCAGAACACTGATAAATGATCACTGATAAATGATTGAGGAGTGAAAACCGAATGACTATATCCCTCAAGGCCAGACGGGTAGCCGCTTTCGGCGCCGCCATTGCCGGCATCGGGTCGGTGAGCGTGCTGGGTTCAGCTGCGGC
>NZ_JBYCLC010000083.1:0-3021 GCF_057473685.1 Mycobacterium sp. TH-M116
AAGCGATCACCAGAGCCGTAGGCACCGCCGCGCGCCCCGGGAAGGAACTCCCAAGCGTGGCGGGTGCGCAGTTTTCCCAGCCAGCCGCCGCGCTGGAGTTCGTAGGCGAGACGCTGTGTCGCCGCTTCGTCACCGTCAAGCCCGACTTGGCGCATGACCGCGGCCAGCCGACCTGACGTCACGACCAGGTCGCCGTCGAGTTCGAGCTGCTCGACCACGTCGGCGACCGAGCGTGGGATGACTCGAGCCACTGTCAATCACCACCTTCCTTTGGTCAATATTAACGAACTACGGTTGCAGATGACAGTCCTAATTGGGGCGGCGTGCGGAGAACATGCCGTCTATGGGGCGGTCCGGCGCGTTGACGCCGTCAACACGCCGAATCGCAAACCGCAGGTGACGAACTGCACTGAAATCGATCGAAGGAGATCGAAGCCGCTGGTAGAGACGTTGACGGACACCGAATCCAGGGGTTCGAGTCCCCTTAGCTCCACTTTTCAGACACCTGAGTGTCCTTACGCGAACTTTTCTGCGCCGGGTTCCTGTTCGGGTTCAACGTTTCTCGCGCTCTAATGCTGCTGACCTCCAGGGCGTAGACAGCGTCGGCAAGTACGGATGTTCGATAGTCAAGTTCAGTGTCCGATCGATTTCCGTAGTCGTCACGGAACTGCTTAAACAATTGTCTGAGTTCAGCGGTCACCGGCGTGTCATCGCTGAGCTCTGCGTTGAGCCATTCATTGACCATTGGTATCTCCCGCTTCGGTGCAGTACTCGACGGGTGCGATGTCAGCGGTGGCCGCGCACGGGTGGCGTCCACTCTTTGATCACTTCGTCGCGGCCATGACGGATCTGGACGCGACGATAACCGTGGGTCGGTGCGAGGCGCGAGAAGTGTTCGAACATCTCCTCGGCCTGCTCTGGCGTAAGTGCCTTGTCGAAGCGAACCCATTGCCATTCGTCACCGTCAAACGTCTGCTCCCACAGCACGTAGAACGACACGCTGTCGACGACGGCACGACGGACCATTTCCGAGGGCGTCGCTCCCTGGACCTTGGCGCTATGCACTAACTCGTTACGAAGTGATTCGGGAAGCCGGATCGCCAGGACCGGTGTCTTGCCTGTCGTCGGAGTGCCCTTGTTGGGTCGTCCTTTCGGCAGGAATGCGGGATTCAGCTCGACCGAGGTGACTTCGGCCGCGGTCGGGGGATTGGCCTCGTAGTCGGCGGCCATCTCGGCGTATTCATCATCGGTGATTCGGGTCTTGCCCATGTTGATTACTCCTTTCGCGGTCAGGCCCGTTGAGGGCCGTAGTCGGGGTCGACCAGTGAGTCGAGCCCGAGGCGTGCGATGAGGCCAGGACGCAGCATCATCGCGTGGAACACTTCAGCGACACTGGGGTCGATCAGGTCGGCGATGACCTCGATCCATGGCTGATTGTCGGCGGCTGGGCCGATGAACAGGACAGGAGCGGTGTTCACGCGACGCGCTGCAAGCCCGATGCGCAGGGCGGGATTGCAATCACTGCTCTGATCTCATCGTCGGCGATGAGATGCGCGCGGGCGCTGGGCCGGATCGCAATCTCCACCCCACAAAGTGTATTACCCTTATTCGAGAAAGTGCAATACACTTTCTATGCGGGCGCACGCCGTATCGGTATGCGGGCCATCGGCACGACCCGCGGGGCTCGCGCCAGAATCGCTGGTCGATCGGCTACTCAGCAGGAAGGGTATGAAGGTCTTCATCTCCTCGGTTACGCACCTATTGAAGGACGAGCGCGCGGCCCTCCCGCCGTTTGTGAGGCTGCTTGATCACGAGCCCCTGAGGTTTGAGGCTTTCGAAGCGCAGGACCGGTCGCGGGCCCGAAACTTGTCCGCGGGGCGGTAGCGCGCGACGAGGAAGTTCTGGGTGATGATCTACTATCTCCGGATTTCCGGGTGATCACTTCGTCGGGACTCCTTTTCCTGCTAACTTGAGAGAATGACATGGGATGCAGGACCGTTCCTCGCCTTTGACATCGAGACGACGGGTACAGATCCCTGGGATGATCGCATTGTCACTGCGTCGCTCGTCGAGGTAGGTGCTGGCTCGAAGCAGAACGTCGAGTCCTGGCTCCTCAATCCGGGTGTGCCGATTCCGGCGGGTGCCGAAGCCATCCATGGGATTTCAACGGCGGAGGCATCCAGGAACGGCGTTGCGCCAGCGCAAGCCTTAGAAGAAATCACCTCCCGAGTCGCGGTATGGCTCGGAGCTTTCAACCCGGTAGTCGCTTTTAATGCCTGTTTTGATTTGACGATGTTGGAGGTGGAGAACGAACGCAATGGCGTTGCTACCCTTGTGGAGCGGCTGGGAGAGATTCGTCCGGTGATCGATCCTTTCGTTCTTGACAAGAAAATGGAAACCTACCGGCGGGGTAAGCGGACGCTGCCTGCCTTGGCGGATCTGTACGTTGTCCCGCTTGAGAATGCTCACTCGTCAGGCGCGGATGCGGTCGCCGCGGCGTTGTTGGTTCCCCGGATCGCGGCTCAGTTCCCGGAGTTGCGTGACTACTCGCTCGATGCGCTGCACGATGCGCAAAAGCTCTGGCGTGAAGAGCAGCAGCTCAGTCTTGCCGACTACTTTCAGCGGCAGGGCAACTTGGCGGCCGCTCGGTCAATACGGTCCGGATGGCCGACCGAGTTGCGCTGATGGGCGTGTCGAGCCCAAGACCGATACACAACTTGGGTGCCGAAGATCGTCGCCAACTGGAAGGCGCGCAACGCTCATAACTCGCAGGTTCCCGGAGGCGGGTAGCGCGATACGTCGCCCCAGTGCGGACTCGTCCGGGGCAGATCGTTTCGTAGGAAGTCGTTCTCGTGCTTCATAATTCGTTGTTCAGGTGTGCACCCGAAAAGATGTGAGCGCCGTTTCCACCTCGCGAAGGTCGTGCTCGTTGCATTGGGCCCAGCGCTGCTCGTCGGCGTCGAGGTGAGTAAGGAAGGCATAGCGGCTGCGGATGGTGGCGATCCAGTCCTTCAGACGCAC
>NZ_JBYCLC010000084.1:0-4065 GCF_057473685.1 Mycobacterium sp. TH-M116
TCGACGAGGAATTCGACGAGAACTACGACGAGAACTACGTCGAGGACGCCGAACAGGGTCACGGGGAGGCTGTCGCCGAAGGTCAGGATGAGGCGGCACCGCGACCGGCAACCCGGCTGGACGGATGGCGGCACCGGTTGCCGTCGTCGAACGCAACTGCCAAAGTGGCTGCGGTCCTTCTCATCATCGGCTTCGCCGGGTTCAGCACCTACGCGGTGCGCCACCATCGCGAGACCGTCCGCTACCAGCAGCGTCAGGCCGCGTTCGTCGCCGGAGCCAGACAGGGCGTGACCAACATGATCTCCCTCGACTACACGAAGGCCCGGGATGGGGTCCAGCGGGTAATCGACAGCTCCACCGGCGAATTCCAGGACGATTTCAAGAATCGCGCCAAAGATTTCATCGCGGTGGTCGAACAGTCCAAGGCCGTGACCGAGGGAACCATCAACGGGGCCGCCGTCGAGTCCATGGAAGCGGGTTCAGCGGTGGTGATGGTGTCGGCGACTTCGCGGGTCACCAACTCCCCACCCGGAAAGGACCAACCACCGCGAATGTGGCGGCTCAGGGTGACCATGGCCGACGTCAGCGGGCAGTACAAGATGTCGAAAGTCGAGTACGTGCCGTGACCGACCATCTCGAAGGCTTTTCCGCTGATGACGAGATCGATTCTACCGAAACAGAATTCGTGGAGAACGAAGGCGAGTTGTTAGACGGGGACGAGGAGGGGATCGACTCCCCCGCCCCGTCCAGACGACCGCGACTGGCCCGGACGCGCACCGTGCTCAACTCGAAAGCCTTTTCCGTGATCCTCGCGGTGCTGCTGGTGATCTCGGGCGGTGCGGCGACATGGCTCTACTTCAAGCAGTTCCGGCCGGACCAGCAGACCGATCCCGACGTCGCCGGAGCCGTCGCCGGTACGGCGTCCGACGGGACCGCCGCGTTGCTGTCCTACTCGTCGGACACTCTCGAACAGGATTTCGCCACCGCCAGGTCGTACCTGGGCGGGGACTTCCTGTCGTACTACAACGATTTCACCAAGCAAATCGTCGCTCCGGCGGCCAAAAAGAAGTCGCTGAAAACCACGGCCCGCGTAACCGGCGCCGCGGTGTCGGAGTTGCAGCCGTATGCGGCCGTCGTCCTGGTTTTCGTCGATCAGACGACCGAGATCAAGGACAACCCGCAACCGTCGCTGGCGCTCAGCAGCGCGCTGGTGCACATGAGCCGGATCAACGGCAAGTGGCTGATCACCAAGTTCACGCCGGTCTGACAGTTCGCCGTCACAACACACGGCGCAGCCCCTGCGCCTGCTGGGCCCGGCCCTACCGCGCGACGACCCCGTCCGGAACAACCGAGTCGAAGGCGCTGAAAATCGCTGCATCGAAAGGGATTCAGCGTGAACGAAGACAGCCGCAGCACGGAGTCGCCCGCCGCGGGCGTCTTCACCGGTTGTAAGCGAGCAAGCGACCCTGCTCGAGTGACAGCGTGACGGCGGCTACATGAGGTAGTACATAGGGATGACAAAACCCCAGGGTTGGGCGGCGACGCTCGAGGACCTCGAAGGTCGCCGCCGGCGCGCTCGGGCCATGGGCGGGCCGGAACGGCTCGACAGACACCGCAGCAAGGGCAAGCTCGACGCGCGCGCTCGGATCGAGCGGTTGCTCGACCCCGGGACATTCCGCGAGTTCGGCACGCTGGCCGGGGGCGAGATCGCCGCCGACGGGATCGTCGTCGGCTCGGGATCGATCGACGGCTCGCCGGTGATGCTGGGCGCCGAGGACTTCACCACCATGGCAGGCACCATCGGACCGGGGGGCAACTCCAAGCGCTACCGCATCGCCGAGCTGGCGCTGCGCGACAAGGTCCCGCTGGTGATGCTGCTCGAGGGCGCCGGCTTTCGTCCGACCGGCGGGCATCACGGGCGCACCCCGACCGACCTGCTCGCCCAGGCTCAGTGCTCGGGCCGCGTCCCGACCGTCGCCGCGGTGCTCGGCCCCTCGGCCGGCCACGGCGCCCTGGTGGCCCCGGTGTGCGACTTCCGGATCATGAGCCGGCAGGGCGCGATCTTCACCGCCGGTCCTCCTGTGGTCAAAGAGTCCACCGGCGAAGACATTTCGAAAGAGGACCTGGGCGGGCCGGATGTCGCCCTGCCGAGCGGGGTGATCCACAACGTCGCCGAGGACGACGGGGACGTTATCGACGACATCCGCCGCTACCTGTCCTACTTCCCTCCGAGCGCATGGTCCTACCCCGCGGCATTGCCCCGGTCCGAGACCTGCGCTGCGCGGCAGACCCCGGAGTTGCTCGACATCGTCTCGCGTGACAACCGCCGCGTCTACGACATGCGCGCGGTGCTCGACGTGGTGTTCGACCGGCCGGACTGGTTCGAGGTCCAGCCGCAGTACGGCAAGGCCCTCATCTGCGCGCTGGCCCACCTCGGCGGCCACCCGGTCGCGGTGGTGGCCAACCAGCCGCAGGTGCTCGCCGGTTCCATCGACGCCGACGCCGCGGACAAGGCGGCGCACTTCATCATGGTCGCCGACTCGTTTCACCTGCCGATCGTGTTCCTCGCCGACAACCCCGGCATGCTGCCCGGCAGCCGGTCCGAGCGCAGCGGCGTACTGCGGGCCGGCGGGCGCATGTTCGCCGCCCAGACCGCGGCCACCACGGTGAAGCTGCACCTGACACTGCGCAAGGCGTACGGCTTCGGTTCCATGGTCATGTCGCTGTTGGGCTTCGACCACCAGTCCGCGACCTTCGCCTATCCCGGCGCGACCATGGGAGCGATGAGCGCGGCGGCACTGAGCAGGGCCTCGCACGCAGGTGAGGAGCTGACGGCACAGCTGCGCGACGCCGAGCTGCAGGCATCCTACCGGTCTGCCGAACACATGGGATTCGACGAGCTCATCGACCCTCGCGAGACCCGCGACGCCCTGCTCGCCGCCCTGCAGCGCGGCATCTCCAACCGGCAGGCCGCCGCCGAACCGGTGTCCCGCACCGCGATCCTGCCGTGAGTTTCCCCGGGCCCTCAGCCGCGAGAGTGCGCCTACCGACGGCTTCTCTCGACAAGTGCTTCGCCAGTTGCACTTTTGCGGTCAGGAACGGTATTCCGCGACCACGGGCTCCAGCTCGTCGGGCGTGGCGCCGTGCATGATCACCGCGTCGGCACCGTAGTCGAATTCCCTGCGGATGCGCTCCACGCACTGCCGGGCCGACCCGGTCGCCGACGGTTCCAGCCATTCGTCCGGGATCAGCGTCGCGATGTGCCCGATCTGCTCGGCAGTAGCCTTGTGGTCGATCCCGCCGGCGATCGAGGTGACCACCGGATCTTCGCGGAAGCGTTGCAGCACAGCGGGATCCCAATCGTTGGTCCGCACCATCAGGTCACCGTAGCCCTGCAGGTAGGTGGCAAGCCGAGCGACGGTCTTCTTCAGCCGCAACGCTTCGGGGAGGTGGTCGCCGACCGTGGCGAAGCACGACCAGACCCGCACGCTGTCGGGATCGCGGCCGGCCTTCTCCGCGGCCGCCTTGACGGTCTTGACGCAGCGCTGCAACGTCTCCGGGGTGAAGTAGGTGTGCAGGATGACGTCGTCGAACACGCGGCCACCCAGCGCAAGCGTGTTGGGCCCGAAAGCCACCAGCGCCAGGCGGATGTCCTCGTTGAAGTCCGGGTCCAGCAGCAGAACCGGGTATTTGCCCAGCGGACCGTCATGGTTGAGGATCAGCTCGCCGCGCCACAGCCGACGCATGACCCGGGCGAAGTCCTCCATCTGCGCGGTCGTGACCACCGGTATGCCGAACGCCCCGTAGACCGCCGCGATGCCCCGGCCGATACCCAGGGTGAACCGGCCTCCGGAGAGCCGGTGCATCGTGGTGGCCCACGACCCGGTGATCAGGGGGTGGCGGGTGTTGTGATTGGTGGCCGCGGTGGCGATCTGCATGCGGCTGGTCACCGCGCACGCGGCCCCGACGAGCGACGACGCCTCCTTGACGTTCCAGCGCTCGGAGATGAACGCGGTCCCGAGGCCCAGCTCCTCGCCGCGGCCGGCCTCGTCCATCAGGGTGGCC
>NZ_JBYCLC010000085.1:0-18122 GCF_057473685.1 Mycobacterium sp. TH-M116
ACTACTCGTCGAAGCGACGACGGAACCGGTCCTCCATGCGACTGGTGAACGAGCCCCCGCCACCCCTGATACGGCGCGGCCGCGGTGCCGCTGGTCCGGATCCGGGGTGTTCCGGCAGGCCCCCCAACCGGGGCCCGGTGATGGCGAACACCACACCGGCGAACATCACGACGAAGCCGAAGACGCTGAGGATCGGGAAGTTTCCGATCATCGTGGACTTGAACGCAACACCGCAGACCAGCATCGCCAGGCCCAGGACGAACAGTGCCGCGCCCTTCAGGCGCCGCCGGGCGGTGGGCGCGTGGAGCCCTCCGCCCCGAACGCTCGACGCGAACTTGGGGTCCTCGGCGTAGAGAGCGCTCTCGATCTGATCGAGCATCCGTTGCTCATGATCGGAGAGTGGCATTCGTCCCTCCTTGCCGACAGGTTGGCACGTGGATACCGATAACACGCGGATGCCCGCTTCCGAGGGCAACTAACTCAGATGATACGAGGTCGATCTGCGCGTTACCACTGGTTCGGCGGCGATTCTATCGCGGGTTGGTCAGCAGAGCGGGCGAGTCGACATCACCGGTGGGCTACCACTGTCCTGCCGGGGTGGAGTTTCACCGCTTGTTAGCCGTGACCGCTCAGCGACCGGCGGTGCAGGAGTCCGATAATGGCCGTGAGGCGGGCTCTGGAATTGGCTTGACGCGCTGGAATGCGCCGCCACTGTTGGGCGACGGATCAGGAGGACACCGCAAGTTGCCGACCTTCCTCATCGATCTGCCGCCCACCGACATGGAGCGTCGTCTCGGCGACGCGCTGGGCGTGTATGTCGAGGCGATGCGATACCCGCGGGGCACCGAGCAGCAGCGTGCCGCGACGTGGCTCGAACACCTGCGGCGACGTGGCTGGCAAGGAGTCGCCGCGGTGGAGGCCGGCGAGACCACGTCGTGGGACGGCGTCGCCCCGGGCGCCCGGCTGAGCGATGCGCCGCTGGTCGGCGTGGCCTACGGCTACCCCGGGGCACCCGGGCAGTGGTGGCAGCAACAGGTCCTGATGGGTCTGCAGCGCGGCGGCTCGCCCCCCGAAGTGATCGCAGGCCTGATGAGCAGCTACTTCGAGCTGACTGAACTGCACATCCATCCCCGCGCTCAGGGGCGAGGCCTCGGCGAAGCGTTGGTCCGGCGGCTGCTCGCCGGGCGAGGCGAGAGGAACGTGCTGCTATCGACTCCGGAAACCAACGACGGGCCCAACCGCGCCTGGCGGTTGTACCGGCGACTGGGCTTCACGGACGTCATTCGCGGCTACCATTTCGCCGGCGACCCCCGCGCGTTCGCGATCCTGGGCAGGGCGCTGCCCCTTCAGTGATCGGCCCCCTCGAACGAAACGCCGCCACGCACCCGCGGCGACCCTCACACCCGCCACGCCGCATCTGGCACGATGACCTGGTGCGCGCTGGATCTCCCCCGATTCCCGCCCGAGGATTCACCGCTCGGCGGCGCCGCGTGCTGGCCGCGGCGATGCTGCTCCTGCTGGTCCCGCTGGCCGCCGGATGTCTACGCGTCAGGGCGTCCATCACCATCTCGCCCGACGATCTGGTGTCCGGGGAGATCATCGCCGCTGCCAAACCCAAGACGCCCAAGGACACCGGCCCGCAACTGGAGAACAACCTGCCGTTCGCCCAGAAGGTGGCGGTGTCCAATTACGACAGCGACGGCTACGTGGGGTCGCAGGCGGTGTTCTCCGACCTGACGTTCGCCGAGGTGCCACAGCTGGCGGAGATGAACAGCAACGCCGCGGGCGTCAACCTGTCGTTGCGCCGCAACGGCAACCTGGTGATCCTGGAAGGCCGGGCCGACCTCACCTCTCTCACAGATCCCGATGCCGAAGTCGAGTTGACCGTCGCCTTCCCGGGGGTGGTCACCTCCACCAACGGCGACCGCGCCGAGCCCGACGTCGTCTCGTGGAAGCTCAAACCGGGCGTGGTGAGCACCATGACCGCCCAGGCCCGTTACACCGATCCCAACACGCGGTCGTTCACCGGGGCAGGCATCTGGCTGACCATCGCATCGTTCGCCGCGGCCTTCGCAGTGGCGGCGCTGGCCTGGTCAAGTCGCGACCGCTCACCGCGGTTCAGCGGCCCGCGCGACCAACCGCCGACCTAGCACGTTTCGCCCGGTGACCAGTAGGCGAGCATCTCGGCGAACGCCTGAAACGCCGGGGCCGACACCCCGTACGTCGCCTCGAAATGGATGCTGAGCGGAAAACCGAGGTCGGCGACGCCGTCGATGACGCGCTTGTACAGGTCGACCATTCGCCGGCGCTTGCGCGCCGGGTCGCAGCCGGCAAGTTCCTTCACGAACTCCTGCTCGGCGGCCACCGCCGCGTTACCCGGGTCCTGGATGAGCCAGTTGATCAGCCCGACGCGACTCTCCACCTTCGGCACGAAGCCGAACGACAGCAGGACCTCCGGCCGGTGGTCGGTTCTTTGGGCGAACTCCGTCAAAAACCCCACGATCGCGTCTGAGTACAACAGCTGGGTCATGCCGTAGGTCGCGCCCTGAGCGCACTTGAAGGTGAAACGGCCCTGTTCGCCCTCGCGGGTGGGGATCAGGATCACCCCACGGTTGCTCACCAGCTCCCGGTAGATGGACAGTGCGTCGGTCGGCGCGACACCGGAACCCTCGCCGTCGCTCATCGTGCGCGGCACACCGACGAACACCACACCCTCCATGCCGGCGTCGCACAGATCGGTGAGCCGCCGCCGCAGCGCGGATTCGTCCATGAAGGCGGTCACCTGCGTGCACAGTCCGCGCAAGCCCGGCAACTCCGGCTTGATGATCGACCAGAAGTCCAGCACGTCGAGCTTCGGCTTCATCGGGACGGGACGGTCGTCGTCCTCGGCGATCATGCCGGGGATCATCACGTGCCGGATCCGGCCCTCCAGTCCGCTCTCGACCGAGCACTGCACAACTTTTCGCACATCGTCCAGCGCCCGTTCCCGACCGTCCTCCACGTTGGGCGGCACCAGTTCCAGGGCGATGGTGTTGAGGGTCACGCGGCTCCTCTGCATCAGTCAACGGCTGCTCCGGCGTTCCCGGACCGGACGGCGCGGGACTAGGTCCGGACCCCAGCCAGCATAGGCGGGGAGGCACCGCCGACGTGCGGGGGCAATCTCGCCAGGGCACACGGGGCCAGCCTGAGCGACTCCGGGCGCCGCGGCGACATACACTGTCGGGCCTGGAACAAACACCGCGTCGGGCCGAGCAGAAAGGGGCGCCGCGCTGAGCGTCGAAGCAACGGCGACGGCCGAATTGGCCGGCGCCATCACCGACCGACTCCGGCGGTATCTGTGCGAGCGGCGCATCGAAACCGCATACATCGGCGACGACTACGGCGCATTCATCACCACGCTCGAGGATTTCGTTCTCGGGGGCGGGAAGAGGCTGCGGCCGGCCTTCGCCTACTGGGGTTGGCGCGCAGTGGCCAGCGAAGATCCCGATCCCGAAGTGCTGCTGCTGTTCTCCGCGCTGGAGTTGCTGCACGCCTGCGCGCTGCTGCACGACGACGTCATCGACGACTCCGCGACCCGCCGCGGCAGACCGGCTGCCCACGTGCACTTCGCCGAAATGCACCGCAACCGGAGGTGGCGTGGCTCCCCCGACCGATTCGGGGTGTCGGCGGCGATCCTGCTCGGCGACCTGGCGCTGGCCTGGGCCGACGACATCGTGTTCGATGCGGACCTGGCGCCCGACGCCCAGCGGCGGGTCCTGCGCGTATGGGCCGACATCCGGACCGAGGTGCTCGGCGGGCAATACCTCGACATTGTCGCCGAGGCCAGCGGCGCCGAATCGATCGCATCGGCGATGAACGTCGACACGTTCAAGACCGCCAGCTACACGGTGGCGCGGCCACTGCAACTCGGGGTGGCCGCGGCCGCCGACAGACCCGACGTCCAGGACACCTTCGAACAATTCGGGGTGGACCTCGGCATAGCGTTCCAGCTGCGCGACGACGTGCTGGGCGTGTTCGGGGACCCGTCGGTCACCGGCAAACCGTCCGGCGACGATTTGCGGGCGGGGAAGCGGACGGTGCTGCTGGCCGAGGCTGTCGAACTGGCGGACAAGTCCGATCCGGCGGCTGCCCGGCTGTTACGCAGTGCGATCGGCGCGCAGCTGACTGACGCTCAGGTCAGCGAACTGCGCGACGCCATCGAGGCGGTGGGAGCGCTGCAGGCGGCCGAGCGGCGCATCGCCACGCTGACACAGCGGGCGCTGGCCACGCTGGCATCGGCACCCGTCAGCGCAGCGGCCAAAGCGGGGCTGTCCGCGCTGGCCAGGATGGCCACGAACCGGTCCGCTTGAGCCGATGGAAACCCCGTCGAGTCCGATGCAGACCCCGGCCGCCGGCTCTCCCACGGCGCAACACCTCTGCAACCAATGGTTCGCGCGGCTGCTGGCCTTCGTCGCGGGCCCGCAGTCGCGACCGGCAAAGCTTGGGTTCCTCGGCTCCGCGCTGATCACCATGGGCGGGCTGGGCGCGGGCAGCACCCGCCAACACGACCCACTGCTGGAGTCGATCCACATGTCGTGGCTGCGCTTCGGGCATGGGCTGGTGCTGTCGTCTGTGGTGCTGTGGGCCGGCGTGGGGCTCATGCTGATCGGGTGGCTGGCACTGGGCCGGCACGTGCTGGCCGGCGACGCGACCGAATACGTGATGAAGGCCACCACCGGGTTCTGGCTGGCGCCGCTGCTGGTGTCCGTGCCCGTGTTCAGCCGGGACACCTATTCCTATCTGGCACAGGGGGCGCTGCTGCGCGACGGCCTGGACCCTTACGCGGTGGGCCCCGTGGCGAACCCGAACTCCTTGCTGGACGACGTCAGTCCCATCTGGACGATCACGACCGCGCCGTACGGCCCGGCGTTCATCCTGATCGCGAAATTCGTCACAGTCGTCGTCGGCAACAACGTGGTGGCCGGGACCATGGTGCTGCGCCTGTGCATGCTGCCGGGGCTGGCGCTGCTCATCTGGGCCACACCCCGACTGGCGCATCACCTGGGCACCGACGGCTCCATTGCGTTGTGGATCTGCGTCCTCAACCCGCTGGTGCTCATTCACCTGATGGGCGGGGTGCACAACGAGATGCTGATGGTCGGGCTCATGGCCGCCGGCATCGCCCTGACCTTCGGAGGCCGCCACCTGTCGGGCGTCGCGCTGATCACCGTGGCGAGCGCGGTCAAGGCCACCGCGGCGATCGCCTTGCCGTTTCTGGTCTGGGTGTGGATGCGGCACTTGCGGGACCGCCGTGGACTCCCCCCGGCGCAGGCGTTCCTGGCGGCCCTGGCCGCTTCGCTGCTCGTCTTCGCCGTGGTGTTCGGGATACTGTCGGCCGCGGCCGGTGTCGGCCTGGGCTGGCTGACCGCGCTGGCCGGATCGGTGAAGATCATCAACTGGCTGACCGTGCCGACCGGGGCGGCCAACCTTATCCACGCCTGGGGCAGCAACTTCTTCGCCTTCGACTTCTATCCTCTGCTGCGCGTCACCCGACTGATCGGGATCGTGGTCATCGCGGTGTCACTGCCGCTGTTGTGGTGGCGGTACCGCCGCGACGACCGCGGCGCGCTGACCGGAATCGCGTGGTCGATGCTGATCGTCGTGTTGTTCGTGCCGGCCGCGCTGCCCTGGTACTACTCCTGGCCACTGGCGGCCGCGGCGCCGCTGGCCCAGTCGCGGCGTGCGGTCGCCGTCATCGCGGGGTTCTCGGCGTGGGTGATGATCATCTTCAAACCCGACGGCTCGCACGGCATGTACTCGTGGCTGCACTTCTGGCTGGCCACCGCCTGCGCCGTGATCTCCTGGTACACGCTGAATCGGGCACCGGCGGTGCGGCCGGAGGAACCGGGTCGCGCAGCCGTCAGTACGCCATAGCCTGAGCCCGGCGCACCACCTCCCGCGCCTGATGCGCGTGCAGGGCGTCGACGGGACGGGCGTTGCTGATGGAATCCCGGCTGCCGTCACGGGTGATGGTCAGCGACGAGTCAGGGGTGAACAGCCACCGCAGGATCTCGGTCTGTCGGTAACCGCCGTCCCGCAGGATGGTCAACAGCCCCGGCAAGCTCTTGACCACGTCCCCGGTGGCAGTGAAGAACACCTGGGGGATCACGACACCGCCGTCGCGCCGCAGGGCGACCAGGTGGCCCTCCCGTAACTGCTGGTGCACCTTGCCGACCGGCACGCCCAACAACTCGGCGACCCGGGGCAGGTCGTACGTTGGCTCGTCGGGATCTATCACGTCATCGCCGGCCGGGATGCTGCCCACCGCGCCAGTGTATGCCCTGCTCGGCGCGTTGAGCATGAAGTCTTTCAACCGGGCGCCGCGGCCGACCTACGATGGCCCCGTGGCAGGCGCGGGGATCGGGGAGCTGGACGGCACGCTGCTGGATGGCCGCTACCTCGTGGAGTCCAGAATCGCCGACGGGGGTACCTCGACCGTGTACCGCGGCCTCGACGTCCGGCTCGACCGCCCCGTCGCGGTGAAGGTCATGGACGCCCGCTACGCCGCCGACGAGCAGTTCCTGACCCGCTTCCGGCTCGAGGCCCGCGCGGTCGCGCGGTTGAAGAACCCGGGACTGGTCGCGGTCTACGACCAGGGGATGGACGCCCGGCACCCGTTCCTGGTGATGGAACTCGTCGAAGGCGGCACGCTGCGCGAGTTGCTGGCCGAGCGCGGCCCGATGCCGCCCCACGCCGTCGCAGCGGTACTTCGCCCGGTGCTGGGCGGGCTGGCCGCCGCGCACGGCGCCGGCCTGGTGCACCGCGACGTCAAGCCCGAAAACGTGCTGATCTCCGACGACGGCGAGGTGAAGATCGCCGATTTCGGGTTGGTTCGGGCCGTCGCGGCGGCCGGGATCACCTCCACCAGCGTCATTCTGGGAACAGCGGCCTACCTGTCCCCCGAGCAGGTCCGCGACGGCCCACCCAATCGGGCCGGCCCCCGCAGCGACGTCTACTCGACCGGAATCCTCACCTACGAGCTGCTGACCGGGCGCACGCCGTTCACCGGCGACTCGGCGCTGTCGATCGCCTATCAGCGCCTGGACAGCGACGTGCCCCGGGCCGGCGCGGCGATCGACGGCGTGCCTCCGCAATTCGACGAGTTCGTGCAGCGCGCGACCGCCCGCAACCCCGCCGACCGATACGCCGACGCGATCGAGATGGCCGCCGATCTGGAGGCGATCGCCGACGAACTCGACTTGCCGGCCTTCCGGGTGCCCGCCCCGACCAGCTCCGCCCAGCACCGAGCGGCGGCACCGCAGCACGGCCGGATGGCGGAGCGCGGGGCCCTCGGGCAGCAACAACCCGGCGCCGCACCGGTTCGCCAGCCCACCCGCCGGCTCACCCGCGGGTCCGGGGACCGGCCCGCGGCGCAACCCCCAGCCGAGCCGGACGACTACGAATACGAACCCGTGTCAGGGGAATTCGCCGGGATCGCGCTGAGCGAGTTTGTGTGGGCCCGCCAGCGCGGCCGGCGCAGCGTGTTGATCTGGGTGGCGGTCGTGCTCGCCCTCAGCGGGCTCGCGGCGACTGTGGGGTGGACGATCGGCAGCAACCTGAGCGGCCTGCTGTGAGATGCCTAGTCGCGTAGCATCTCGGCGACCAGGAACGCCAGTTCCAGGGACTGCTGGGTGTTCAGCCGCGGGTCACACGCCGTCTCGTAGCGCCCCACCAGGTCGGTGTCCGAGATGTCCTGCGCGCCACCGAGACATTCGGTGACGTTCTCGCCGGTGATCTCCACGTGGATCCCGCCCGGGTGGGTGCCCAGAGCCCGGTGCACCTCAAAAAATCCCTGCACCTCGTCGACGATCCGGTCGAAGTGGCGGGTCTTGTACCCGTTGGACGACTCGTGAGTGTTGCCGTGCATCGGGTCGCACTGCCAGATCACCTGGTGACCGGTGGCCTGCACCTTCTCGACGATCGGCGGCAGCAGGTCGCGGACCTTGCCGTTGCCCAGTCTGCTGACCAGCGTCAGCCGGCCGGGCTGGTTACGCGCGTCGAGCCGCTCGACGTATTCGACGGCGAGCTCGGGAGTCATCGTCGGGCCGATCTTGACACCGATCGGGTTGGCGATCACCTCGGCGAAGGCGACGTGCGCACCGTCGAGCTGGCGGGTGCGCTCGCCGATCCACACGGTGTGCGCCGACAGGTCGTAGAGCCGGGGCTCGCCGTCTTCGCCCGCGGACAGACGCAGCATGGCTCGCTCGTAGTCGAGCACCAAAGCCTCGTGGCTGGCGAAAATTTCGGCAGTCTGAAGGTTGCGGTCGGCCACCCCGCACGCACTCATGAAGCGCAGCGCGCGGTCGATCTCGGTGGCCAGCGCCTCGTATCGCGCCCCGGCCGGCGAGGTCGCGACGAACTCGCGGTTCCAGTCGTGCACGCCGTGCAGCGAGGCCAGCCCCGACGAGGTCAACGCCCGCACCAGGTTCATCGCCGCACTGGCGTTGGCGTAGGCCCGCACCAGCCGCGACGGGTCATGCTCGCGCGCGGCGGCATCCGGGGCAAACCCGTTGACCATGTCGCCGCGATAGGACTTCAGACCCAGCGCGTCGATGTCCGACGAGCGCGGCTTGGCGTACTGGCCGGCGATGCGGGCGACCTTGACCACCGGCATGCTGGCGCCGTAGGTCAGCACCACGGCCATCTGCAGCAGCGCCCGGATGTTGCCCCGGATGTGGGGTTCGGTGTTGTCGGTGAACGTCTCCGCGCAGTCACCGCCCTGCAGCAGGAACGCCTCACCCTTGGCGACCGCGGCCAGTTGTTCCTGCAGACGGGCGATCTCGGAGGGCACCGTCACCGGCGGCACGCTCTCCAGGACCGTGCGCATCGCGGTGGCCTGGCCGGCGGGCCAGCTGGGCTGCTGGGCGGCGGGCTTGGCCAGTGCGGCGTCGAGACGGGCGCGCAACTCGGCCGACAGCGGCGGCAGCGAAGGCAGCTGGTCGACCGGGATGTCGACGGTCCAGTTCATCGCACCATGGTAACCGGCAACCGGAATGGGCAGTGCGGGGCTGATCAGGACGAACGCCGTCCACAGTGCGCCTCGCCGGCCGACGTGATCAGCCGGAAGCGACGCAGCTGATCGCGGGCGTCGACCAGCGCGTCGTGAGCATCCCGCGACCGCGGCGGCAGCCGGGGGGATCCGCGGTCCTCCCAGAGCTGCCGCAGTTCGCGGGTGAAGCGGGGCAGCGCCCGCGGCAACTCCGGCATCGTGCCCCACAACTGGCACAAGGCCACGTGGTCGTAGGCCCCGATCCAGGCCCACAGCTCGATCGCGTCGGCGTCGGCGATGCCGGAGACGCCGAAGAACTCCTCGAGGTCCTCCCGGATCCGCCTCCGCGAGCGCCACAACTGCGAGGACGGGGGCGGCAGTTTGGGCAGCACATGCGCGCGCACCCAACTGCCGGCGCGTTCCGGATCGAATTCCGTGGACACCGCATAGTACTCACGGTCGTCTTCGGCGACCACGCCGATCGAGATCAGCTCGATGCTGCGGCCGTCCTCGATGAATTCGGTGTCATAGAAATACCGCACCGCAGAAAGCCTAGGCGTGCGGCCGAGCGGCGGCGTCGCGGCTATCTACCTGCCGATCAGGATGGGGCCGGTGTTCGCGGGCGGCGGCGCGGGACGCACCTCGTTGTCGAGCCTGGCGTCGACCGTGCGTTCGTCGGGCAGACGCGGGGTGCCGGCGATCGCGCACTGCAACGCCAGCTTCGCCCGCACCACGGGACGCCGCAACGTCCGTTCCCGCTGCAGCGCGTGGCGCATCTTGTCCGGCCGGGTGGTGTAGCGCCACCGCGCCCACGGGGCGTGGGGGCGCGACAACCGCACCGCCCCGACGACGAGCAGCACGACGATGAACATGCCGAGCAGGCCGGTCCACACCTTGCCCTTGAGCACGACGATCACGGCCAGCGGCAGCGTCAGCGCCATCGCACCGCCCACCGCGAGCCGCAGCATCGTCGAATCGGTGTCCTGCCAGACCGGCAGGAAGAACATCAACGGATGCAGGCCCATGATCAGCAGGCCGGCCACGGCCACCGCGGCGAACACCGCGTCCACCGAGGTGCGCCCGTCTTCCGACCAGTACACATCGGAGAGGTGCAGGATCAACGCGTACTCATCGAGCACCAGCGCGGCGCCGACACCGAAAATTATTGCTGCGGCAATGAATTCGGGCTCATGGCCATCGATGGACAAGGTTATCAGTGTCAGTCCGGAGGCCAGCACCAGCACCACCCCGAACGTGACGTGGTGAATGTGCACTCCCCCGATGTGGACATTGCGCGGCTGCCACCATTTGGGTGGCCGGCCGGTCGCGGCGCGAAAGCGGATGAACCGGACGAAGGTTCGCGTGACGAAAAAGGTCAGGATGAAGGCCACCAGACAACACAGCAGCGGCAACCGGCCGCCGTCGTGGATGTCATGGGAGAACCACCGGGTGACCCTCGGCACGAACCACTGCAGCACACCCGAAACCTACGCCTGCCCGGCCGCAGCCGGCAGCAGCCGCGCTGCATCACCCGCTGCCCGGCCCAGGCACCGATTACGCTCATTGGCGATATGAGTAGATCGCAGGCGCCCGGCGCGGGCTTCGCCGACAGAAGTGGACTCGGACGGGTGCTGACGTGGGGATTGCTCTGGTTGGCGGCGGCCGCCGCGCTGGGCTACACGGCGTGGCGCCTCTTCGGGCACACGCCGTACCGCATCGACATCGACATCTATCAGATGGGCGGTCAGGCCTGGCTGGACGGGCATCCGTTGTATCGCGGGGAGGTGTTGTTCCACACGCCCATCGGGCTGAACTTGCCGTTCACCTATCCGCCGCTGGCGGCCATCCTGTTCAGCCCGTTCGCCTGGTTGCACATGCCGGCCGCCAGCGTCGCGATCACGCTGCTGACGCTGGCGCTGCTGATGGTGTCGACGATGATCGTGCTCACCCGACTGGACGTGTGGGAGACCTCGGCGGTACTGCCCGGGCCGCGGTGGCTGCGGCGGCTGTGGCTGACCGTGCTGATCGTGGCGCCCGCGGCGATCTGGCTGGAACCCATCGATTCCAACTTCGCGTTCGGCCAGATCAACGTCGTGCTGATGACGCTGGTGATCGCCGACTGCTTTCCGCGGCGCACCCCGTGGCCGCGCGGCGTGCTGCTCGGGCTCGGGATCGCGCTCAAGCTCACGCCCGCGGTGTTTCTGCTCTATCTGGTGCTGCGCCGCGACAACCGCGCGGCGCTCACCGCGCTGGCGTCGTTCGCGGCCGCGACGGCCGTGGGTTTTGCGCTGGCCTGGGGGGACTCGTGGGAGTACTGGACCCGCACGGTGCACCACACCGACCGCATCGGCGCCGCGGCGCTGAACACCGACCAGAACATCGCGGGCGGCCTGGCCCGGTTGGGCCTCGGCGAGCACGAGCGTTTCGCGCTGTGGGTGGCCGCGAGCCTGCTGGTGCTGGCGCTGACCGTCTGGGCGATGCGGCGGGTGCTGCGCGCCGGCGAGCCGACGCTGGCGATCATCTGCGTCGCGCTGTTCGGGCTCGTCGTGTCGCCGGTGTCGTGGTCGCACCATTGGGTGTGGATGCTGCCGGCAGTGCTGGTGACCGGGGCCCTGGCCTGGCGGCGGCGCAACGCGGCACTGGCGGCCATCGGCGCCGCCGGGGTGGCGTTGATGGCGTGGACGCCGATCGATCTGCTCCCCAAGCACCACGAGACGACCGCGGCATGGTGGCGCCAACTTGCCGGAATGTCCTACGTGTGGTGGGCGCTGGCGGCCATCGCCGCGGCAGGATTCACCGTCGTTGCCCGTGTCGGTGCGCCGGATTCGGCAACGCCGACGCCGATGCCGGTGTCGGCGGTCGGCTAGCCTGCGGCCGTATCGGGGATGCGCGCGGCGTCACCGGCGGAGGCACCACCGGAGTCGCCACTCGACTCGCCGTTGTCACCTTCCTTGAGGCTGGCTGCGTAGATGTCGACGTATTCCTGGCCGGAGAGCCCCATCAACTCATAGATCACCTCGTCGGCGACGGCACGCTCGATGAACCGGTTGCCGGCCATCCCTTCGAAGCGGGAGAAGTCCATCGGCTTGCCGAAGCGGACGGTGACCCGGCCGAAACGCAGCATGTTCGTCCCGGGCGGGTTGACCACGTTGGTACCGATCATCGCCACCGGGATCACCGGAACCCCGGTGTGCAACGCCAGCCGGGCAAGGCCCGTCTTGCCCTTGTAGAGCCGGCCGTCCGGCGAGCGGGTGCCTTCGGGGTACATCCCGAGCAGCTTGCCCTGACCGAGCAGCCGTTCGGCGGTGTCCAGCGCCGCCTGCGCGGCGTCGGCACTCATGCGGTCTATCGGAACCTGACCGACGGCGGTGAAGAACCAGCGCTGGAACCAGCCCTTGAGGCCGGCGCCCGTGAAGTATTCCGACTTTGCCAGGAAGGTGATCCGGCGGCGCACGACCAGGGGCAGGTAGAAGCTGTCCATGACCGCCAGGTGGTTGCTGGCCAGGATCGCCGGTCCGGAATGCGGAACGTGTTCCAGGCCTTCAACTTTGGGTCGGCCAACCAGGGAGAGCAACGGACCGAGAAGAACGTACTTGAATAGCCAGTACCACATGGCCCTCCCTCTCGCCCCGCCGGTCTTGCACTGCGCCAACTGTACCCATCCGCGAGGCGGGAGACCACCTTCGACGCGGGCGGCTCACTCCTCGACAGTGACGGGGATGGACTGATACCGGGTCTTGGCGGTGCCTTCCCCCGCATCCCGGCCGGCGCGCGTCGCATCGCCTGGTGGCGGCTCACCCCCGCCGCGCGGCCGGTCGTCCGGGGGCGGCTGCGGTGACCGGCCGCCGTCACCGCCGTCACCGCCGTCACCGACGATGCCTCGGATCACCTCGAGCAGAGCGACGCTGTGGTCGGCGATCAGGGTGAGCAACGGGTGCTCCTCACCGGTGGCCAGCGCGGCCAGCGCACACACCGGGCACCAGACCTGCTGGCATCTGCCGGTTCCCTGCCCGCCGGCCGTCATCGCGGCTGCCAGACGCACCGCCGGGTCGATTCCGTCGAGAATCGCCTGGGCCAGCCTGCGCAGCTCGGGACCGACGTCGGGATGAGCCCCACTCATCTGGGCCACACCTCCGGGTCCGGCCGGAAACGAACCGTCAGCTCACTACCCCGAAGACGTGCGTCCAACACCGTGCAGCGGCGCAGTACGGACGCCAACCGAACCCGGCGACGCAACCCGCCGACGCCGATGATCAGGTCGTCGTCGACCCGCCCGAGGGTCAGGGCACCAGAATCGAGTTGGGGCAACGCCAGCCGCATCCGGTATGTCGACCCGAGTCCCGATCCGGATTCGAGATCCACCACCGGCCGCAGCGGACCCGGTGGCGCCGTCGTGCCCTGCCGGCGGGCATTGTCGAGCAGTGCGGCGAGCGCCCCGGGACCGATCGGCGCGCCTGACAGGTGGGGCGTGACCACCAGCGCGATGTCCCCCACGGCGGCGCCGAGTTCCTCCAAAGCGAGGCGTTGTTCGCAGATGCGTTCGGCATACCAGGAGAACGCCGGGTGGGCCGGCAGGTTGTGGTACTCGTAGGACTGGTCCTGTACGAGCGCCTGGTTGACGATCAGCTCCTCGACGCGCACCCCCATCAACGCCAGCGATCCCAGGATCCGGACCGCCTCAGCCACCACCACCCGCTCAGGGGTCAGCACCACATGCGCACCGACGAGCTCGCCGTCGGTCAACAGCGCGCCGAGCGCGTCGACACCCGTGCTGATGCGTTCCAGCAGTTCCACCACCGCCGCCGACCGGCTGTCGTCGGCGGCGATCGACAACCTGCGGTGGCGCGGCCATGCGCGCTCGGCGTAGAGCCCGAAGGCGGCGGGCAGGGTCAGCATCCGCAACGCATCGGCCGTCGAGGCGCAGTCGACGACCACCAGATCCCAGCGCCCGGAGGACGCCAACTCGCCGACGGCGTGCAGCCCGAGGACTTCCTGGACGCCCGGCAGTGCCGAAAGCTCTTCGGTGGCAACAGTGCTCAACTCGGAGTCGGGAAAACTCCGATCCACGGCGCGGACCACCTGCTGCCAGCGGGCCTCGAGCAGGGCCAACGTGTCCAGTGCCAGCGCGTCGAGGAAACCGCCGCTCGTCTCGGCGCGCCCGGTCGGGGGTTCGGCGAACACCCGAACGGGCGCGTCGCGACCGCTGGGCGGGACCGGGACGCCCAGCACGTCGCCCAGCGAATGCGCCTGGTCGGCGGACACCACCAGCACGCGCTGGCCTCTGAACGCGGCGGAGACCGCGGTGGCTGAGGCCAGAGTGGATTTTCCTACCCCACCCTTGCCGACGAACAGACTGATCCGGGCCGGGGTCGGCGCCCGGGCTTCGGTGGACTCACTCAGCCTCGACTCGTTTCTTCAGGTCCTTCAACGCGGTGTCGGTCAGCCTGCGCTCAGCCTTGCGTTTGAGCATCCCGATCATCGGGAGGGCGAGGTCAACCGACAGCTCATAGGTGACGTCGGTGCCAGAATCCTTGGGCGCCAGGCGATACGAGCCTTCCAGCGAACGCAGCAGTGAGCTGGAGACCAGGGTCCAACTCAGCGATCGGCGATCTCGGGGCCACTGGTAGGACATGACCAGGGTGTCTTTGATGATCCCCGCGTCCATCACGAAGCGCGCCACCTTGGGGTAGCCATCGGCACCTCGCTCCTGCACCTCGGCTTCCTTGTACTCCGAGATCCAATCCGGGTAGGAATCGATGTCGGCGATGACCTTCAATATCGTGTCGGGATCAGCGTCGATGTGAATGGTCTGCGTCGTCTTCTCCGCCACCTGGCTGCTGCCTCTCTCCCACGAACGAGTCGGCCCGCTGCGGGGCTGCCCCGGTCTCCGGCCCGAAACGGTACTCTCCACGCCGGACGTTGAGCGTCAAACTGCCGGAGAAACCCCGACCGGGCGTGACCTTTCCAGTGTCGCCTTGAGCTCGAAAGCCATGTTCTTGCCCGCGACCCGGCGGCGGTGGATCACCTTCGCCAAGTTCAGCTTGGCCAGCTGCCAGGCCGCCATGCCGGTAGGTTCGGCGTGCAGGAAGTAGTGCAGCACCACGCCGTCCAGCCCGTCGGACAGGGGTTCCAGCCAGATCTCCATGGTGCCGGTCAACGCGCCGGTCACGGTCCAGCGGATGCCCTTGTCGGCGCGATCCTCGACGACCTGCAACCTCAGGTCAGGCCACCAGCGCCGCCAGTTCGACGGATCGGCGATCGCGGCGCCGACCCGCGCGCCGTCGGCGGCGACGTACGTTTCGTCGGCGATCTGGATGCTGTTCACCGTCCCAGCTTCACACACCCGCGGCCTGGCGACCATCGCCGGGCCGGGCCGGGCGCAGAAAAGCCCGCATTAAGCTGGGTGCAGCAAGCCGGACCCGGCAGCACTAGCCAAATCGAGGTCAACACAGTGCGTGAGTACAGCGTTCCCGCCCGCTTCTCCGTAGGCGAGCACGACAACGTCGCGGCCATGGTCTTCGAGCACGAGCGCGAGGACCCCGGCTTCGCGATCTACCAGCGCCACGTCGACGGCGTCTGGACTGACGTCACGTGCGCCGAGGCGGCCGAACAGGTCCGTTCCGCGGCACTGGGATTGATCTCGCTGGGGGTGCAGGCCGGCGACCGGGTGTCGATTTTCTCGGCCACCCGCTACGAGTGGGCGATCCTCGACCTCGCGATCCTGTCGGTCGGCGCGGTTACCGTCCCGATCTACGAGACGTCGTCGGCCGAGCAGGTGCGCTGGGTGCTGCAGGATTCTGAGGCCGTGCTGGCATTCGCCGAAACCGACGCCCACGCCGCGATGATCACCGAGCTCGCCGGTGAACTCCCCGCACTGCGCCGGGTGTTGCACGTGGACGGGTCCGGCCCCAAGGCGCTCGAGCAGTTGGTGGAGGCCGGCGCGACGGTCGACCCGGACGAGCTGAAGGCTCGGCTCGGGGCACTACGGGCCGAGAACCCGGCGACGCTGATCTACACCTCGGGCACGACGGGCCGGCCCAAGGGTTGTCAGCTCACCCATTCCAACCTGCTCTACGAAACGCGGGGAACCAAGGAGTGCCTCCCGACACTGCTGGTCAACGGGCAGCGGCTGCTGGTGTTCCTGCCGCTGGCACACGTGCTGGCCCGGGCGCTCACGCTGGGTGCGTTCGCCAACAAGGTGACCGTCGGCTTCACCAGCGACATCAAGAATCTGCTGCCGCAGCTCGCGGAGTTCAAGCCGACGGTGGTGGTGTCGGTGCCCCGGGTGTTCGAGAAGGTCTACAACACCGCCGAGCAGAACGCCACCAACGACGGCAAAGGCCGCATCTTCGCGATCGCCGCGCAGACCGCGGTCGAGTGGAGCCAGGCCCGCGACGGCGGCCGGCCCGGGCTGCTGCTGCGTGCCAAGCACGCCCTGTTCGACCGGCTGGTCTACGGCAAGCTGCGCGCGGCGCTGGGCGGCGATTGCCGCGCGTCGGTGTCCGGTGGCGCACCGCTGGGGGCGCGGCTGGGCCACTTCTACCGTGGCGTGGGGGTCACCATCTACGAGGGCTACGGCCTGACCGAGACCAGCGCGGCCATCACCGTCAACCAGGTCGGCAACGTCAAGATCGGGACTGTCGGAACCCTGGTGCCCGGCAACAGCCTGCGCATCGGCGAGGACGGGGAACTGCTGGTGCGTGGCGGGGTCGTGTTCAGCGGCTACTGGGGCAACGAGCAGGCCACTGCGGAGGCGTTCACCGACGGCTGGTTCAAGACGGGCGACCTGGGCGCGGTGGACGAAGACGGCTTCCTGACGATCACCGGGCGCAAGAAGGAGATCATCGTCACCGCGGGCGGCAAGAACGTCGCACCCGCGTTGCTCGAGGATCAACTGCGGGGGCACCCGCTGATCAGCCAGGCGATGGTCGTCGGGGACAACAAGCCCTTCATCGGCGCGCTGATCACGATCGACCCCGAGGCGTTCGACGTCTGGAAGCAGCGCAACAGCAAGGCGGCCGGCGCGTCGGTGGGCGAACTGACCACCGACCCCGACCTGATCGCCGAGGTGAACGCCGCCGTCAAGCAGGCCAACCTCTCGGTGTCGCACGCCGAGTCGATCCGCAAGTTCCGCATCCTTCCGGTCGACTTCACCGAGGAGACCGGGGAGCTGACGCCCACGATGAAGGTCAAGCGCAAAGTGGTGGCCGAGAAGTTCGCGTCCGACATCGCCGCGATCTACGCGAAGGACTAGTCAGCCGCGGAGCAGGCCGGCCAGCCGCGCGGCCAGTGTGTCCCAGCGCCACTGCGCCGTCACCCACTTGCGCCCGGCCGCGCCCATGGCCGCGGCCCGATCGCGATCGGTCAGCAACTCGGTGACGGCGGTGGCGATCTTGGCCACCGAGCGGCCGTCGACCACAAGCCCGGTCTCGTTGTGCCGCACGGCTTCCGGAGCCCCGCCGGACTGGCCGGCGATAACCGGCACGCCGGTCGCGGACGCTTCCAGGAACACGATGCCCAGCCCCTCCACGTCCATGCCGGCGCCGCGGGTGCGGCACGGCATCGCGAACACGTCGGCCAGGGCGTGGTGCGCGGCCAGTTCGGCGGCAGGCACGCCGCCGGTGAACGTCACGTGCTCGGCGACCCCGCAGCCGCGGGCCAGCTTGCGCAGCGCGTCGGCGTGCGGGCCGCCGCCGACGATGACCAGCGCGGCCCCGTCGACGCGTTGCCGGATCGACGGCAGCGCCCTGATCAACGTGTCCTGGCCCTTGCGCGGCACCAGACGCGACAGGCACACCACGGTCGGCCGTCCGCCCAGCCGGTAGCGGTTCCGCAGTTCGGCGCGGGCGGCGGGGTCGGGCCGGAACCGGTCGGTGTCCACCCCGGGCGGTAGGTATTCGAGCGAGGCCGCGGACCCGAAGGCCGGCGCGAACCGGGAGCGGGTGTAGCGGCTGACGAACGTCACGACGTCGGTGTCGTCGCCGATGCGGCGCAACACCGAGCGGGCCACCGGCAGCATCGACCAGCCCACTTCGTGGCCGTGGGGGGGGGGGGGGGGCAGGAGAGCGGAAGGTGCAGAGGGGAGGGGGGGGGG
>NZ_JBYCLC010000086.1:0-2472 GCF_057473685.1 Mycobacterium sp. TH-M116
TCGCACAGGTAGGCAAGCTCGCCGTCGACCTCGGCGTGGATGCGCGCGGCCCACGCGTCGAACTCCTCGGCGCTGAACACGTTGTCCAGGCTGAGCATGCGCTCCAGGTGCTCGGCGGAGGTGAACTCGGTGGCGAAGCCGGCGCCGCCGACCAGCTGGGTGGGCGAGTCAGGGGTGCGAAGCTCGGGATAGCGCTCCTCGAGGGACGTGAGCCGCCCCAACAGCTCGTCGAACTCGGCGTCGGAGATGACCGGGGCGTCGCGTACGTAGTAGCGGAACTGGTGCTCGCGCACCTCGTCGGCCAGTTCGCGCCACTGCCGCCGGACCTCGGGCGGGGCGGGGCCGGCCTCTGCTGCGCTCACCTTGGTGAGGCTAACGGAGCACACCGACTCGGCAGCGGGATGCCAGTCGTGCCCCCGGCCCGCGACCGGCGTTGTGCATCATGATGCACGGCACTGACGCTATGATGCGCGCATGCGGACGACGGTCAACATCGACGCCAACCTGCTCGCCGAGGCCAAGGTCTTGGCGGCGCAAACGTCCCGGCCGCTCGGAGCCATCGTCGACGACGCGTTGCGCGCACTGCTGCGGCGGCGCGGCGAGCAAGGCAGCCGCACCGAGTTCGGGTTGCCGACCCACGGCAGCGGAGGCCTGCAGGCGGGCGTCGACCTGGAAGACAAGGATGCCCTGGCCGAGCTGTTGGGCGACAATGCTGCTCCTTGACGTCAACGTCTGCGTCTATGCCGTCCGCCGGGACAGCACCCAGCACGCCGCCTGTCGCGACTGGATGGAAGCTCGACTCGTCGGCGCGGAGCCGGTCGGGATCAGCGAACTGGTGTTGTCGGGTGTCATGCGCGTGATCACCAACCATCGCGTCTTCCGACAGCCGAGCACCACAGCTCAGGCGCTCGAGGCGTGCCGCGCTCTTCGAACCGCTCCCGCGGCCGTCGCGCTGCGGCCGGGACCGCGACATTGGGACATCTTCGACTCGCTGTGCGACCGGGTCGGTGCCAAGGGCAACGCGGTGGCCGATGCCTACCACGCCGCTCTGGCCATCGAGAACGGCGCGACATGGGTCACCACCGACCGCGGGTTCGCCCGTTTTCCGGGCCTGCGTTGGCGCCCGCCGTTGGACTGATCTGCCGGGTCCCCTACCCGTGGGCGATCGCGTCCGGGTCCCCGGCGAACGCCTCGGCGGCTTTGCGGGCGAGCCCGATCGCGGTGCGGGCCCACTGCGGCGTCGCGCCGGCCAGGCCGCACGCGGGCGTGACGCCGATGCGGTCGCGCAGCGCCGCCCGGTCGAACCCCAGGCGATCGGTCACCGCAACCAACGCGGCGGCCACCTCGTCGGCCGACGGCCGCTGCTGCGGATCAGTACCGGGAACGACCCCCAGCATCACGGCGCGGCCCGATTCCACGAACGCCGCGATGCCGTCCAGGTCCGTCGCGCCCAAGGTGTCCGCGTCCACCGACACTGCACCGATACTGCTGCGCTGCAACAGGTCCCACGGGAGGCCCGGAGCGCAGCTGTGCAGCACCACGTCAGCCCCTGCCGTCGCGGCGCAGGTGTCGAGCAGCGCGCCCGCGACGGCCTCGTCCAACGCGGGGACCGCGCGCAACGACGTCACTCCGCTGAGCTTCCCGGCCAGCGCCGCCGGCAGCGACGGCTCGTCGAACTGCACCACCACCGGGGTCTCGAGTCGCCGGGACAGCGCGGCGCGGTGCACGGCGACGCCCTCGGCCAGCGACGCCGCCAGGTCGCGCCGCGCGCCCGGATCGGTGATCGCCCGGTGGCCGTTGGCCAGTTCGAGGCCCGCGGCCAGCGTGATCGGGCCGGGCGCCTGGACCTTGACCACGCGTCCCCCGCCCCGCAGACCGGCTGTCTCCCAGGCCTCTTCGAGCGCGTCGGAGTCCTCGTCGAGGAGGCTGACGGCCCGGCGCGTCACTGCGCCGGGTCGGGCGACGACGCGATAGCCGCGCGTCGTGGTGTCGATGGCCACGTCGATGAGCAGTGCGCCGGCCCGGCCGAGCAGGTCGGCGCCCACGCCGCGGGCGGGCAGCTCGGCGATGTGGGCGAGCGCGCCCGCCAACTCGCCGACGACGACCTCGGCCGCCTGCCGCGGGGAGGTTCCGGGCCAGGAACCGACGCCGCTGGCGGTCGCGAACGCACTCACCGGGCAAGCGTATTCGACCTTCCGCCGCCGCATCCCGTCAGAGGTGTTTGGCGCGGGCCGGTCAGGGTAGTTTCAACCCTGGAACGGACGGTGTGGCGGATGGTCAGATTCGCGCGGCCCCTGCTGATCACGGGCGTGGTGATGCTCGCCGCGGCGTGCACGCGGCTGGTGGACGGCACCGCGCTGCCGGGTTACGGCGCGACCCGGCATCCCGTGCACGGCGTCGACGTCGACACGGTGCTGCTGGACCAGCCGCGGATGCGCGCGATCACCGGCGCCGGTGAACACCTGACGGTCA
>NZ_JBYCLC010000087.1:0-15046 GCF_057473685.1 Mycobacterium sp. TH-M116
ATGCCAGCACCGCGATCACCAGCGCGTCCAGGCCGCCGATCGACCACCACCGCGCGGGCAGGAAGCGGCGGTGCCGGGTGGCCCCAGCGGTTCCGAAAGCGGTGTCGAGAACGTGCAGCGCAACCAGGGCGGCGGCGGTACAGAGCAGCCCGACGATCATCGCGGCCAGTTTCAGCGGCGTAGGGCCGCTGCTGTAGCGGGTGTCCACGGTCGCCGCGAACCTCAGGCCCGGCGGCGCCGGCCCGCTCAGGTCGGTGAACACGCCGACGATCTGCGGCCGGAAGTCGTAGCCGCTGCGCTCCCCGCGCAGCGGTGCCCCGGGATGTTCGGCGTTGGGCCCCTGTCGCAGCCCGACGAATTCGGCGACCACCTTCTCGGCGTGTGCGGTGAACGTCAGCCGCCGGCAGGCGGGGCTGAGCACCTGGCTCAGCGGGGCCGTCACCACCGGGACGTTGCGCACCACCAGTACCAGGTAGTCGTTGGCGCGCTGGATGAGCAGCCCGCGGTCGACGGCCTTGGGGGCCTGCTTGGGCACCGTGGAGAGCAGCACCGTCTTCCCGGTGTTCTGCGGCCCGGCCAGCCCGGCGGCGGCCTGGCACGGCACGCTGACGTCGAGTTCGGTGGCGACGTAGCCGATCAGCGGCGCCTCGACGCTGCCGAAGGTGCCGTTTTGCGGCCAGTCGAGCTGGGCGGTGGTCTGCGTGACCGGCAGCAGCGGCGTGGCGACGGCCAGCAGGGCCCCGAGTACACCGGCGACGATCGCCACGAGCCGAGCGATCCGGTGGTTGGTTCCCGCGTCGCTCACGGAGCTAGATGGTAGTTCTTGGGCCCTAGCTGGGGTTTCGGCGACCATCAGCCGCCGCTCCCGGGTTTACGGATGGCCAGGACGAACGGGCCGACGGTTTCCACGGCGAAGCGGGGGCCGGCGAACAGGGCCGCCCGCAAATCGACGACGTAGCGCCGCACGTTGGGCTGGTTGGGGTAGACGTCCTCGGCGAGCCGCAGTGTGTAGTTCCCGTTCGCGCCGCGGCGCATCAGGAACACCGTCGGCGGCGGCCAGGGGCAGGTGTCGAGCGCGTGGACGAACTCGTCGGGCGTCTTCAGCCTGGACCACTTCTCGATCTGCGCGGCCCGCAGGTCGAACTGCGCCAGCGGGTTGGCGTAGTGCGAGGTCAGTCCCTGGAACCCCCAATAGGGGTAGTAGGACAGGAAGCTGTAGTCGGCGGTCAGCACCACTGTCTGGTCGCGCGGCCGGCCGGTCACCTGCCGGATGGTGTCGTCGACTTTGGCGTAGAACTTCTCCGAACTGGGCGGCCGCCGGTCGCCGCGCCGGCCGTGGCCGTCGGTGTCGGTGTAGGCGATGGTGAGGTCGGGGCGCAGCACCTCGGGGATGTCCTGGCTGAACGCGATCGCGGCGGCCAGGCCTACGGCGCCGGCCACCGGCAGGGCCGCTTTGTGCCGCGCGGCCAGCGCCTGGGTGGCTTCCAGGAAGCCGAACGCCCCGGCGGCGACCAGCAGCACCGTCAGGGTGGGCTGCAGCCGGAACGACAACAGCGTCACACGCGCCAGCGTGGCCAGCATCGACAGCAGCGACCACAGGTAGACGGCCAGCACGCCGAGGCCCAGCGCGCCGGCCCGCACCGACGAACGGGCGCGCACCACCAGCCACAGCGTGCCCAGCATGCAGACCCCGCCCAGCAGGGAGAACTGCAGCATCGGGAAGGTGAGTTCGGCGCCGTCGGCGGGCAGGTAGTGTGCTGCGCTGCCGGTGTTGCTGACCGGGCTGTGCGCGGCGCGCAGCAGGAACGGCAGCCAGGTGGTGCTCGCGATGGCCGCCGCGACCACGGCGATGACGGCGACCCGGCGCACCGGGTCGAGCGCGGCCTTTACGCCACCCTGCCGCCAGCGCGCGCCGGCCAGTAGCACCGCCATGAGCAACACCGTGAACGCGCTGAACCCGAACAGCAGCGTGTACCAGGTGGCGGTGAACCCGAGGAATATCCCGGCGCCGATCACCGCGGCCCAGCCGCCGCCGCGCCCGCCGCCGCGCCCGCCGCCGCGCTCGCCGCCGCGCCCGCCGCCGCGCTCGCCGCCCCGCTCGAGCGTCACGACAGCGTGACGCTCGGCCCACAGCGTCACGCTGTCGTGACGATGGGGGATCGGGGGAAGCCGGCCGGCGCGCAGGCCCGACCACGTCAGCACCAGCACCGGCGGCAGCAGCACGGTGATCATTGCCGAGTAGGGCTCCGGCGAGCCGTAGGCCAGCGTTGCCGCCGCGGTGGCCGTGGTGAGCACCAGCGCGTACTCGAAGCGGATCATCCGCCACCACAACACCAGCGCGACCGCGACCGCGACCGCGATCGAGGTGATCGCCCACGGCTTGAACACCTCCCAGGCCGGTGTCGCGGTCAGCGCCGCGACGCGGCCGCCGATCCAGAACCAGCCCGGCGGATAGAACGGCGGCAGGCCGAGGTAGGTCATGTCGTGCAGGGCTGGGCTGTCGGCGAGCCGGGTCAGGTACTCGGTGCGGAACTGCTGGTCCACGGAGATCCCGAACAGGTAGAGCCTGGTCGCTCCCAGCGGCATGCCGAGCGTCACGACAGTGAACGCGGCGACGAACACCAGCCCCCCCAGCCGGGCCAGTAGGCGACGTCGGCGCTTGCCGGAATGGCGCCACACCCAGGCGGCGGCGATGAGCCCGGCCAGGCAGCCGACCTGCCCGACGGTGGTCAGCGCGTGCAACTGGTTGGACGACGGGTAGGCCGGCCACTGCACGCGAGAGATCGCGACCAGCGACACGACGGCGACGGCGACGGCGACCAGCACGGCCGCGGCGATCTGGCCGAGGACGTGCAGCGCGTTGCGCATCCTCAGATTGGCAGCCTGCGGAAGATGCTCCGCGGGACGTGTCGCAACACCATCATCACGTAGCGGAATGCTGCCGGCGCCCAAACCAATTCCTTACCTCGTGCCGCCGCGGTCACCGCGAGGTTCGCGACGTACTCTTTATCGACGGTGAGCGGGGCTTCCTTGACGTGTGCACTCATGCGGGTGCGCACCTGCCCCGGCCGGATCACCAGAACGCGAACCCCGTACTGCCGCAGCGCTTCTGCCAGCCCCAGGTAGAAGCCGTCCAGGCCGGCCTTGGTGGAGCCGTAGACGAAGTTGGAACGCCGCACCCGCTCGCCGGCCACCGTGCTCATCGCGATGATCTGGCCGAAACCCTGCGCGCGCATCTTCTGGCCCAGCAGCACGCCCACCGAAACCGCTGCGGTGTAGTTGATCTCGGCCGCCAGCACGGCCTTGCGCTGATCCTGCCAGAGTTCTTCGGCGTCCCCGAGCACGCCGAAGGCCACGATCGCGACGTCGATATCTCTTGGGTCGCCGCCTCCAAAGGCCGCCTCGATCACCGCGGGATGGGTGTCGCTCGCGGTCGCGTCGAAGTCGATCCACTCGACCGACTTGGCGCCCGCCGCCGTCAGCGCGGCGATGGCTTCCTCCTTGCGGGGATGGCCCGGCAGGTCCGCCAGCACGATGCGCGCGTGTGCGTTCTGCAGGTAACGCTCGCAGATGGCCAACCCGATCTCGGAGGTGCCTCCGAGCAGCAGGATGGTCTGCGGATTCCCCACGGCGTCCAGCACCATCTAGAGCAACTCCAAACGTCGGGCCATGTCAGAGACGAAGACACCGGTGGGATCGACCTTGCGGCGCAAGGTGATCCACTCGTCGATGCGCGGATACATGGCGTGGAAGGTCTCCGCGCTCACGCGCGAGTCCTTGGCGGTGTAGACGCGCCCGCCGAATTCCAGGACGCGGCGGTCGAGTTCGTTGAGAAACTCGTTGACCCCGGGCTTGTTGGGAAAGTCCATCGCGACGTTCCAGCCGGCCATCGGGAAACTCAGCGGTGCGCGGTTGCCCGGGCCGAAAAGCTTGAACACGTTCAACGCCGAAATGTGGCCTTGCGTCTGGGTCCAGCGGATGATGGCCTTGAACTCGTCCATCGCGTCGGGTGGAACCAAGAACTGGTGCTGAGCGAAACCCCTTGGCCCATAGATGTTATTCCAATCACTGATGAGGTCGAGCATGTGGTAGAACTTCGACAGATTCTGAATCTTGCCGGTGTAGGTTCCGCCCATTCGGTAGTACGTCTCGCCAAGCGCCATTCCCGACAGTTTGTTCAGCACGCTGACCGGAAATACGTTCGGAACCGTAAGTAGTTGCGGCGCGTCAAATTTCAAGGGGTTTTTGGCGAGTTTCTTCGGTAGTTGATCCAGCTTCGCCAGGCTGCCCCGGCTGATGGCGGCCCGGCCGAGCTTCGGCGGTGGGCTGATCAGGTCGAACCACGCGGCGGAATAGGTGTAGTTGGCTTCGCTGCCGTCGAGGTGCACGGCGACGGTCTCGTCGAGACTCTTCGTGGCGACACCGTCGGCGATGAAGTACGCGGTCTCGGTGGGCGTCATCGCAATGACGGCCCTCAGCACGATCCCGGTCAGCCCGTTGCCCCCGACGGTCGCCCAGAACAGCTCGGAATCCTCACCCTCGGGGGTGAGGTGGCGGATGGCGCCGTCGGCGGTCAGCAACTCCATCGACACCACGTGGTTGCCGAAGCTGCCCGCGCTGTGGTGGTTCTTGCCGTGGATGTCGCAGGCGATCGCGCCGCCGACGGTGACCTGGCGGGTTCCGGGCAGCACCGGCACCCACAGCCCGAACGGCAGCGCCGCCTTCATCAGCTGGTCCAGGCTGACGCCCGCGTCGACGTCGACCAACCGGGTGTCGGCGCTGATCGAGTGGATGGTGTTCAGCGCCGTCATGTCGATCACCAGGCCGCCGCCGTTTTGCGCGTTGTCGCCGTAGGAGCGGCCCAGCCCGCGGGCGATGACGCCCCGGCCCTTCGGGCCACTCGGGTCGGCGGCGCGGGCCACCGCCTTGGCGATCACTTCGGGATCGGGGGTGCGCAGGACGTGCGCCACTGACGGCGCGGTCCGGCCGAAGCCCGTCAGCCGCGTCGCGGTGGTCGGAACGTCACTGCTCAACATCGTCAAAGAGGGTACCGCCTGGAGGGCCGGGCTCAGCGGATGCGGAAGATGACGGCCCGCTGCACGACGAAGTTGATGACCGTCGCGGTGCCCTGCGCGATCACAAAGGCAACGGGGATTGCCCAGGCCAGGTAGTGCCACAGCGCGAGGCACACATGGTTGAGCCCCACCTGCACCGAGAAGGTGACTGCGTAGAGAACCATGACCGCGATGAACCGAGCGGTGCTCGGTTCCGCCTGAAACGTCCAGCGGCGGTTGATCAGGTAGGCCGTAATGGTGCCGACGACAAAACTGGTCGCCTTGGACAGGTCGACCTGTACGTGCACCGCCTGGTAAAGCACCAGGTAGAGGCCGAAATCCACGACACCGGCCAGGCCACCGGCGACGACGAAACGCCCCACCTGCGTCGTCAGGTTCAGGTGCTGGCGCGCCGGCGCCGCACCTGACTCGGGGGGGATCATCGGGAGGAGTCTAGCGGGGCCGCCCGGTGACCCCCGGCGCCTCAGCCGGGCAACGTCACGGCGAGCAACTCGACGCGGTTCTCGCCTTGCGGGGTCGCATAGGTCACGGTGTCGCCGGCCCGGCGCCCGGCGAGGGCCAGCCCCAGCGGGCTGTGCGAGGTGAGGGTCTCGGCCTCGCGGCCCACGGGCGTTTCCTCGACGATGGAGATCACCTGCATGGTGACGACTTCACCGTCGTCGAACCGCAGCGTCACCTCGGTGCCCCCGGGCAGCGCGGCGGCGCCGTCTTCGGCGGGCGGCGGACCCCCGCGCAGCCGCCGGTCCAGCTCGTTGATCCGGTCGGCGAGGGCGACCAGTTCCTCGGCGCGCTGAATGGCCTCCGCCGCGTCGCCCTGGTCGCCGACCATGCCCCGGTCGTTCCTGACCTCCAGCTCCAGGCGCTCGTGGCGCTGCCGCAGCCGGTCCAACTCCGCGGCCAGGTTCTCGCGCGCCGCGTCCGCCGCTGACGGGGCTTTCTCGCTCACGTCCGCCGTCCTTCGGCCGGCGATGGGCGCGAGGATGTCGGGCACCTCAGGTGGTGGCGCCCGGCGAGGTTGGCCCCACCACCCGGCGGGCCTCGGCCAGTCGTTCTTCACAGATGCGGTAGAAAACCCAGCTTCCGCGACGCTCCCGGGTGACCAGGCCGGCCTCGTGCAGGACCTTCACGTGGTAACTCACGCTGGGCTGGGAGATGCCCAGAGGACCGGTCATGTCGTAACCGCATTCCCCGCCCGGTTTGCCTCTGAGCAATCCGAGGAGTTGGACTCTCGTCGGATCGGCCAGGGCCTTGAACAGCTTGGCAATCCGTTCGGCCTCGTCGCGGGACATGGCTTGGTCCAGTGGCGGACAGGGGCCTGTTCGCTCGGCCTTCGCCGCTGTAGGAGCCGTGGCCCTGGCAATCGGGGTCTCCCGCGAAATTGGCATATCAAGATATTGACAATTGTTGAATTGCGTTGCAAGCTCCCAGGAGCTTGCGGTGCGTCTATCGACTGGAGACCAGTGTGTCCAAGGTTCCTGATCTCGGGTTTCAGTCCCCACGCGCCGGCGGAACCAATGGGGATGGCCGATACCGTGACCTACCGGAATCCTGAGGCCCTGGCCACGCCCGAGTGGCTCGCCGAGCATCTCGACGATCCGTCGGTCCGGGTGGTGGATGCCCGGTTCGCCATCCGGGCTGCTGCCGAGGGAACGCTGGTCGGCGCCGGCGAGCGGGACGCCTATCGTGAGGCCCACATTCCGGGCGCGGTGTTCGTCGACGTGATGAGCGACCTCTCGGATCCCGATGACGCGTCCGTGGTGGTACCGCCGGAGCGATTCGAGGAACTGATGGGTCGCCTCGGGATCGGCGACGAGACCACGGTGGTGGTCTACGACAGCCAAGGAGGAACCTGGGCTGCGCGGCTGTGGTGGGCTCTGCGCTACTACGGCCACGACGCCGTCATGCTGCTCGACGGCGGTTTCACCTGCTGGCAGGCGAAGGGATTCCCGCTCGACAGCGGGGTTCCCGACCCGCCGTCGGCGACGTTCACCGTGCGGGTGCGACCCGGGCTTCGGGTCGACGGCGATCAAGTGGCCCACGCCATCGGCCGCGACGACGTCTGCATCGTCGACGCGTTGCCCGAAATCTTCTTTACCGGTGCGGCGCGCCTGTACCCGACCCACCGGGCCGGTCATATCCCGACCGCCCACAACGTGCCGGCGCCGTCGCATGTAGATCCGGTCACCCACCGATTGTTGCCCGCCAGCGAGCTGGCCCGGCTGTGGGAGCCGGTCGGGTTGGAGCCTTCTCGCCGCGTCATCACCTACTGCGGCGGTGGCGTGTTCGGGGCCTACGCCCTCTTCGCGCTGCATGTCATGGGACACGAGAACGCCGCCCTCTACGACGCCTCGTGGATGGAGTGGGGCGCCGATCCCACCCGACCGGTGGAGACCGGACCGCGAGCTGTGAAACAGGATCAACACCAACCGACGAACCTAGGACGGCAGTGATGGCTCGAATCAAACTCATCGACCCCGACCAAGCGGGCGGACGGACCCGCGAGGTCTTCGAGCGGGTGAAGGCGTATTACAAGATGGTGCCCGGGCTCCAGCTGGCATTGAACTACCTGCCCGAGACCACGGATGCGTTGTGGACCCTGAGCCTGAACACGGCAATGGAGGGAAGCATCCGCGAAGAGCTCAAGCGCGTGTTCTTCGCGGTGACTGCCTATGAGGTCGAGTGTGAGTACTGCACGGCGGCCCACATGATCGCCCTGATGGGCAAGAAGTGGAGCCGCCAGGAGTGCGTGGATCTCATCGAGGGCACACCGTCTCCGCGTCTGACCGACAAGGAGAACGCCGCGGTGGACTTCGCCCGGAGGGTCGCTCGTCGTCCGGCCGGCGTGACCGACGAGATGACCGACAACGTGAGAGCATTCGGATGGACCGATGCCGAGATCGTGGAGATCGTGGCCTCGGTTGCGTTGATGCGCTACACGACCACGGTGGCCAGTGCCCTCGACGTGCCGCTCGAAGAGGCGATGGAAGGCGTGGGGGTGAGTTGCGGCGTGCCGCTCGATCGGCTCGAGGGTTGAGGCAACGAGATACCTGTCGACGGACCTCAGCGGTTTTCATACACGGAACGGCGCTTCGAGACGAGATCGTGTCGGTGCGCGCTACTGACGGTTGTCAGAGCCGGGTCCGCTGGTGGATGTCTTCAGTGAACTCGGCGAGCACGCCCTCGGTCAGCGAGGGCCGGGTCTCGGTGATTGCCGCGAGGTAGTCCTCGGTGCGCGACGGCTCGCCACGGTTGAATTCGATCTCGCGCTCGAAGCCGGATTGCGCGCCCTTACGGGCAGCGAACTCGATATCGGCCGGAGTGAACATCTCGCTGGCCACCACCAGTTGATCGATATCGACCGAATCGGCGGCCGGTCCGAGGTATCTGGCCCAGATCGCGGCTCGCGCCGTCGCGTCCGGGGGTCCGATCGGGATGATGTAGTCGAATCGCCCGGGGCGCAGAAAAGCCGAATCCAGGGATCGCACCGAGTTCGTCGCGCAGATCAACAGCCGGTCGTCGCGCTGGCGAAACGCCGGGATCAATTTGAGCAGTTCGTTGGTGACGCCGTGTGCCGGGTCGCAGCGCTCGCCCGAACGTGATCCGGCGATTTCCTCGACTTCATCGATGAACACCACCACGGACTCCAGTTCCATCAGCGTCACGAAGGCCTCGCGCAGCGCGCTCGCTAGGGCAACATCTGGTGCGGCAAGGCGCGACGGGAGCAGTTCGACGAACGGCCAGCCGAGCCGACCGGCAACGGCCTTGGCGAAGCTGGTCTTCCCGGTCCCCGGGGGCCCGAACAAGATGACCGCCTTCGGCGGCGAGACGCCGTATTTCTCGGCGATGTTCGGCTCTGTCAGCGGCAGCACGATCCGCCGCTCCACGATCTCCTTCTCCGATTCCATCCCGCCCATCGCGTTCCACAGGCCGCGGGGCATCGTCTGGGCGCCGAGTTCGGCGAGCAGACCCGCGTCCGAGGAGCCGACGGTGTCGACCTTTTCGAAAAACGACAGGTCGGTCCGTTCCCGGTAGCCGGAGTTGCGCAGCGCCGCCGCGCCGGTCGCCTCCGCCGGTAGTAACGCACCAACACGCCGCGCGCCGAGCGTGCGTAACCGCATCTCGAGCCCACCCAGAAGTGCGCTGCCGACGCCGCGATTGCGCCACCGGTTGTTGAGTCCGACGAGCGAGATCCACGCTCGTTCGCCATGGAATTCGGCGACCGCAATACCGGCCAGCTCGTCGCCGACGACGGCGACCACCGCGGGCCGCCCCGATCTGGCTGCCGCGACCACCTCGGAGATCGGAAAGGCCGGCGGCGGGTCGCCCGGGTGGCGGCTCTGATCCCACACCAAGATCGCCTGATCGAGGTCATCGTCGTGAAAGTCGCGCAATCGCCATGGCGGCATCGGCTGCACCTCCTTGCCAGGGGACGGCGCTGACGGCGGCCCCCCTCGCGGACAGCGCTTTGTCCGCCATTCTCTCATACCCCTGGGGGCATAGTCACGCCCCGGCGCGACCCTTTGACGGGGACCGAATTCGGAGTACCGTCGAGAAAGTAGTTGCCCCGCATGAGGAGCTGCCCGTCCAATTCCGGCCCGACCGGGAGGAGCGGCTATGACCGTTGAAACGCCCTCTATTTCTTCTTCTTCGCTGCGAGCGCGGCGGCCGTTCCCGGCTCGTTTGGGCCCCAAGGGAAATCTGATTTACCGCCTGGTCACGACGACCGACCACAAGACGATCGGGATCATGTACGTGGTGACCTGCTACGCGCTGTTTTTCGTGGGCGGGCTGATGGCTCTGTTCATGCGCACCGAGCTGGCTTCGCCGGGACTGCAGTTCTTGTCCAACGAGCAGTACAACCAGCTGTTCACCATGCACGGCACCATCATGCTGCTGTTGTATGCCACCCCGATCGTGTTCGGGTTCGCCAATCTGGTTCTGCCGCTGCAGATCGGGGCCCCCGACGTCGCGTTTCCCCGGCTGAACGCCTTTTCCTACTGGCTGTTTCTGTTCGGCGGGCTGATCACACTCGCGGGCTTCATCACCCCCGGCGGTGCCGCCGATTTCGGCTGGACCGCCTACACCCCGCTGGCCGACGCCATCCACTCGCCCGGCGCGGGCGGTGATCTGTGGATCACCGGCCTGATCGTTGCCGGCTTGGGCACGATCCTGGGCGCGGTCAACATGATCACCACCGTGGTGTGTATGCGCGCACCGGGGATGACGATGTTCCGGATGCCGATCTTCACCTGGAACATTCTGGTGACGTCGATTCTGGTGTTGCTGGCGTTCCCGATCCTGACCGCTGCCCTGTTCGGGCTGGCGGCCGACCGGCACCTGGGGGCCCACGTCTTCGACCCGGCGAACGGCGGAGTTCTCTTGTGGCAGCACCTGTTCTGGTTCTTCGGACACCCCGAGGTCTACATCGTGGCGCTGCCATTTTTCGGCATCGTCACCGAGATCATCCCCGTATTCAGCCGCAAACCCGTCTTCGGCTACACCACCCTGGTGTATGCCACCCTGGCCATCGGCGGATTGTCGATGACGGTGTGGGCGCACCACATGTTCGCCACCGGCGCAGTGCTGCTGCCGTTTTTCGCGATCACCTCGTATCTGATCGCGATCCCCACCGGGATCAAGTTCTTCAACTGGACCGGCACCATGTGGAAGGGGCAGCTGACTTTTGAAACCCCGATGCTGTTCTCGGTCGGGTTTCTGGTGACGTTCCTGCTGGGCGGATTGTCCGGTGTCCTGTTGGCCAGCCCGCCGCTGGACTTCCACGTCACCGACAGCTATTTCGTGGTCGCGCATTTCCACTACACGCTGTTCGGCACCATCGTGTTCTCCACGTTCGCCGGGGTGTACTTCTGGTTCCCGAAGATGACGGGCCGGCTGCTCGACGAGCGGCTGGGCAAGTTGCACTTCTGGTTGACGTTGATCGGCTTCAACACCACGTTTTTGGTGCAGCACTGGCTGGGCAACATGGGCATGCCGCGTCGCTACGCCGACTACCTGCCCACCGACGGCTTCACCGCGCTCAACGTCGTCTCGACGGTCGGAGCGTTCATTCTGGGTGCGTCGATGCTGCCTTTCATCTGGAATGTGTTCAAATCCTGGCGTTACGGCGAGCCCGTCACCGTCGATGACCCGTGGGGCTACGGCAATTCGCTGGAGTGGGCCACCAGCTGCCCGCCGCCGCGGCACAACTTCTACGAGTTGCCCCGGATTCGTTCCGAACGTCCGGCGTTCGAACTGCACCATCCGGAGATGGTGGCGCGCATGCGCGCCGAATCCCACGTCGGCCGTCACCGCGAGGTGGTCACCGAATCCGGCCTGGTGGCGAGTCCACGCGCATAGCGAAGATGCTCCCGATCACCGCGGAACGACCACCGCGGAATATACCCAGTAGGGTATGTGTTGCGGATATTACTGACGCAGGCCTGAAAGGATCACCATGACCAGTGCCCCAGATACCGACCAGCACTTGACGAGTATGCCCCGTATCGGCGACCCGGCTCCCGCGTTCAGCGCCGCCACCACCCAGGGGGACATCAACTTCCCTGCCGACTATGCCGGTAAATGGGTGATCCTGTTCTCCCACCCGGCCGACTTCACCCCGGTGTGCACCAGCGAATTCATGACCTTCGCCTCGATGCAACAGCAATTCGCCGCCTACAACACCGAGTTGGTCGGGTTGTCCGTCGACGGACTCGCCAGCCACATCGCCTGGTTGCGCACGATCAAGGACAAGATCACCTTCCGCGACATGCACGAGGTGGAGGTCACCTTCCCGCTGATCGAGGACGTGTCGATGGCGGTCGCGCAGAAATACGGGATGATCATGCCCGGCGAAGACTCCACCAAGGCGGTGCGCGCGGTCTTCGTGATCGACCCCAAAGGCGTGATCCGGGCCATCATCTACTACCCATTGAGCCTCGGCCGCAACTTCGACGAGTTGCTGCGCGTCGTGCAGGCCCTGCAGACGGCCGACCACTTCGACGTCGCGACGCCGGCGGACTGGCGCCCGGGTGACTCCGTGATCGTCCCCACCGCGGGCACCTGCGGCACCGCCAAGGAACGGATGGACGGTCACGTCGACGGCGTCGAATGTCAAGACTGGTTCTTTTGCACCAAAAAGATCACCGCCGACGAGGTCGAATCCGCAATCCGGGTTCCGAGCGCCACCTAGCCAGATGGCCGGCGCTTCGTCCGGCACGTGTTCTCACCCTCGCGGAGTCAGATCAAGCGATCGGCCCACCAATGGTCGCCGGGCAGGTCGCAGCCGGGCCGCGGCCGTGCAGAGCGCGAGCGCCGAGGCGCTCTCGGGACACGCGACCACCACGGGAACGCCGCGGTCGCCGGATTCGCGAAGCGCGACGTCCACAGGTATCTTTCCGATCACCTCGCAACCGATTTCGGCTGCCAGCTGCTCGCCGCCCCCGGCGCCGAACAGGGTGCTGGGCTGCGCGCAGTGTGGGCACACCAGTTCGCTCATGTTCTCGATCACCCCCGCGACCGGCATGCCCACCTGCTGTGCCAGCGCGCCCACTCTGCCGGCCACCGAACGCGCCGCGGGTTGGGGGGTCGTGACCGCCACCAGCGCGGCGTCGGGGAGCAACTCGAGCACCGAGAGAGTCACGTCGCCCGTTCCTGGCGGCAGATCCAGGATCAGCACGTCGAGGTCTCCCCAGAAGGTGTCGGTGACGAACTGGGTGAGCGCCTTGTGCAGCATCGGGCCGCGCCACACGATCGGCTCGTCGGGGCTGACGAAGAAACCCAGTGACATCAATGCGACGCCGTGCGCGTGAACCGGAAGCATCCGACCGTTCATCGCCACGGGTGCGCGGCGCACCCCGAAGAGCTGAGGCACCGAGTATCCCCACACGTCGGCGTCGATGAGTCCGACGCGACGGCCCCGCCGAGCCAGCGCCACCGCGAGATTCGCGGCGATGCTGGACTTGCCCACACCGCCTTTTCCGCTGGCGATCGCGTAGATCTCGCGCGGATCCGAGGTGCGGCGGCCGTCGATCGCGTAGCGAGCGGCGTGGTCGCGTTCGTCGGGCGACATCGTCGACAGTCGCACCTCGCAGCGCTTCACTCCGGCGACGCCGTCGGCGGCGGCGGCGACGGCGCGCCGAATCTCCTCGGACATCGGGCAGTTCGGCGTGGTCAAAGCGATGTCGATGCGTACCCGGCCCCGGCCGCGGACCTCGACGTGGCGCACCATGCCCAATTCACCCAGCCGACAGCGAAGTTCCGGGTCGACAACATCACCCACGACCGAGCGCACCTGTGCCGCGATCGCCTGCCGGTCGGTCATGGCGCCGACTCCGCAAGAGTTGACAACACCGTGGCACTGCGCGTGGCGCGGGCGGCCCACCACTGCGAAGTCGGGTCGCTTCGTTCGCCGTGTCGCGTCGCCCACGTTTTCGCCTGCGCGCACAGCCACTGCAGTGTCGCCCGCTGGTCTTGGGCGAGCATCCCTTTCAGGGCAAACCGGCGCTCCCCGCGCCGGTAGCCCACGCCGATAGCTGCTGCCCCGGACGACAGCGCGCGGTGGGTGAGCACCATTCCGCATCTGATCGGTGTGATCAAGGCATCGAGCAATTCGTCGAATTCGCAATCGACGTCCAAAGCGTCCGGGGCCGTGCGCAGCGCCAGCGGCAGCGCCTCTAAGGCGCGCACCCGCGGCTGCTCTTCGGTCAGCACCGCCAGGGTGAGGTCCGCCCATGCCGTGATCGCGTCGCAGCCCAGATCTGCTGCAGCGCAGAGATAACCAGGAGCCCACGGCCAGATGTGTTCGAAGAGCAGTGCATCGGCGACGCGTCGATCATGGTCGGCGCCGGTGTCCCGCAGCCCGGCGTAACACATCAACAGGACACCGAGATGGTCGGCGTCGGCGGGCGGATCCGCGCCGGCGGCACGCCAGAATCCCTCGATCCGGTCCAGCCCGTGCCCGCCCAGCTTGCCTTCGAACCCGAGGTGGATGGCCGCGTGCGGCGGCGCCGCAAGGATGAAGGCCTCGGTGTGTTCGGCGGCGGTGATGCGCGCAAGACCCAGCGCGTCGGTCACCCGATCGGTCGCCGGCGGCGGCGAGTAGGCGATCGCGCCGAGCGCACGCAGCAATTCGCCGCGGCCGGTGTTGGCCTCCAGCAGAACATCTGCGGTAATCATGGGGCCGGGATCCGGTAGGCGTCACCCGACGGTTTGAGGGGACGCATCAGCCAATGCGGGCGGCGTGTTCCGTCTGGTGTGACAGTCGGCGCACCGCGCGTCATCGCCAGCCACCGGCGGTACACCATGCGGGCTTTGGCGGTGTCCACGCAGATGTCGCCGGCCCGATCATCGCGGCCCGCCGGTGTCACCCGCACCGCCTGATGCCAGCAGTGCATTCCCGAGATCGGGTCCGGCTGAACCGGGAACGTGAGGTTTTGGTGCACACCGGTGTCGCCCCACCAAATGCGTTGCGTATCGGGGTCGCTGCTTGTGTAGGGTTCGACGGGCCGCAGTCTTCGCATCGACCAGGCGGACCCGTCCCGGTCCAGGTCGACGGTGGCCATCATGGCGCGCGCCCCGTTCGGCTCGCCCGCGGTGCGCCAGCGTCCCATGTGGTGGCTGCAGGCGACCACGCCCGGCCGGATGCCTTCGGTGATCCAGGCTTTGGCGACGAAATGCCCGATCGCGGTCTCGACCCGCACCAGGTCGCCGGTCTTTGCCACACCGAACCGCGCTGCGTCAGCGGGGTGAATCCATACCGGGTTCGTGTGGGCCAATTCGTCGAGCCACTTGGAGTTGGCGGTTCGGGTGTGCACCTGCGTGGGTACCCGAAACGTCGAGAGCAGCACCACCTGATCATCGGCCAGCTGATCGGGGTGAACGTGGCTGGTGATGTAGCCGGGCAACGCGTGCTCGGGCCAACCCCATGCCGCCAGCGTCGACGAATAGAACTCGAGCAGACCCGACGGGGTCGG
>NZ_JBYCLC010000088.1:0-7096 GCF_057473685.1 Mycobacterium sp. TH-M116
TGGCCCGCAGCGGCGAGGTCGGCGGCCGCCCTCTCCAGCGGTTCGGCATGCCTTGCCGCGACGGCCACCCGGGCGCCGGCCTGCAGATAGGCCAGCGCCACGTGTTTGCCGATACCGCTGGACGCGCCCGTCACCAGAGCCGTCTTGCCACGCAGATCGAACAAGTCCAACACGGTCATACGATTCCCCGTTCCAACGAGTGCCCGGTCACCGATACACGTTCTAGTCTGTCCGCCATGGGCAAATTCAGCAGGGCCGATGTCGAGCAAGCCGTCCGGCACTACACCACCGTCGTCGAGGGCTGCAGCGCTTCGGGCGACTGGCGGCCTTTTGCCGACCTCTTCACCGAGGACGTCGTCTACACCGAACACCACTACGGCGTTTTCCGTGGACGCGAGGCGGTGCGGGACTGGATCGTCGCGGTGATGGCACCCTTCCCGCACATGCGCTTTCCCAACGACTGGGTCGCCTACGACGAGGACAACGACGCCGTTGTCGTCATGATCAAGAATCTGCTCGACCACCCCACCGACCCGAACGGGGAGCCGTTCTGGTTCCCGAACTGGACCCGCCTCGTCTACGCCGGCGACGGCCTGTTCTCCAGCGAGGAGGACATCTACAACCCCAACCGTGACGCGCCCGGGGTGATCGCGGCCTGGATGCAGGCCGGCGGCCAGTTGGCCTCGACCCAAATCCTGCAGCCCGGCGCCTGACCGGATGTGGCCAACCAAGCCCTGACCCCGGGGCCTTCCGCCGGGCTTGGCAGACTGTGCGCATGGCACAGATAACCTTGCGCGGAAACGCGATCAACACTGTCGGCGAGCTCCCCGCCGTCGGGTCCCCGGCCCCGACATTCAACCTGACCGGCGGCGACCTGGGGCCGGTCACCAGCGCGCAGTTCCGCGGTAAACCCGTGGTGCTGAACGTCTTTCCGTCCGTGGACACCCCGGTGTGCGCGACGAGCGTGCGGAAGTTCAACGAGCGCGCCGCCGCGGGCGGGGCCACCGTGGTGTGCGTGTCCAAGGACCTGCCGTTCGCGTTCTCGCGGTTCTGCGGCGCGGAGGGCATCGAGAATGTCAAGACGGCGTCGGCGTTCCGGGACAGCTTCGGCGAGGATTACGGCGTCACCATCACCGACGGGCCGATGGCCGGGCTGTTGGCCCGGGCCGTCGTCGTGGTCGGCGCGGACGGCAACGTCGCCTACACCGAACTGGTGCCCGAGATCGGGCAGGAGCCCGACTACGACGCCGCGCTCGCGGCGGCGGGCTGACCGCCCGGCGCATCGCGGACCGGCTCAGTCTTCGGCCGGCCCGAGCCGCTCCGCCGTGGCCGCCAGCACCGCGCGGCACCCCGCCCACGCCCTTTCGATGATCTCGGCGGCCGGTGCGATGTCGTCGATGCGCCCGGCGACCTGACCGGTGTTGGCGACGCTGGCGTCCATGTCGCCGTCGAAGTAGAGCCGCTGGACACGTTGCAGTGCCGCCGCGCCTTCGGCAGGAGATGTTGCGGCGTCGAGGCTGTCGGCGGCCGCCGTGCGGATGACGCGCATCATCCGCTTGCCGTCGAGGGGCAGCAGCACGGTCGCCGTCTCGTCGGCGTCCAGCACCGCCCGCTTGAGGTTGCCGTGTACCGGCGAGTCGGACGAGGCGAGCAGGCGGGTGCCCATCTGCACGGCCTCGGCGCCGAGCACGAACGCGGCCGCCGTCGATCGCGCATCGCAGATGCCCCCGGCCGCCACGATCGGCACGTCGACGTGAGCGGCCACCAACGGCAGCAGGACCATGGTCGACGCGCCGAACCGGTTCTTGAACCCGCCCCCCTCGACGCCCTCGACCACCAGCCCGTCCACTCCGGCGTCGACAGCCTTGCGCGCCGCGGCCAGCGTGCCGACCACGTGGAACACGGTGATGCCCGCATCGTGGAGCCGACCGGTGAGCAGCGACGGGTCACCAGCCGAGGTGGTGACGAAGCGAATGCCGGTGGCGGCGAGCAGGTCGACCACGGCCGGGTCGCGATTCATCAGCAGCGCGATGTTGGCGCCCACCGCACGCTCGGTCAGGGCACGCACCCGGTGCAGATCGGCACGGCCCTGCTCGGAGGTGGTCTCGATGACGCCCAGCGCGCCGGCGTTCGAGACCGCGGCGGCCAGTCGGGCGCCGGCGATGTAGGTCATCGGGGCCTGCAGAATCGGGATGTCGATCCGCGCGAGCTCGCAGACGCGGTTGGTGGTGCTCACGAGCGGCGCGGCTCCCGCCCGTCGATGAGGTCGCGGAAGCGTTCCGCGGGATAGACGCAGGCGCCCAGGCGGGTGACCCGTCCGGCCAGCGCCTTGTCCGAGGTGACAACCCGGATGCCGTCCGGTCGCGCGTCAGCCCCCACCAGCCGCACGATCTCGTCGTCGGCCGAGTTCGCCGCCGCCCGCGGCGCATGCGCGACCTGGACGACCGACGCGGCGATCGCCCTGGCCGGCGGCCGCTCGAACACCACCGTGACGTTCTCTTCCCGGGTCGACGCCCACCGGTCGAGACTGTCCACCAGCGCCACCATGGCGCGGCCGCGATCCTTCCACCAGCCGTCTGGACGGCTCCCGATCACGTTCATCCCGTCGACGATCCAACGCACAAGGCACACGTTAGGGGAGAGATCATTTCCAGAACAGCGACACGAGGCCCAGAACCACCAGCGAGGTCAGCGAGAGTGGTTGCGGCCACGGCTGCCACGGCGCGTCTTGGATGGCATAGGACATCTCCTCGAGTGGGGACGCCGGTGGTGGGTCGGGCCTCCGATGTTCGACGCCGCGCTGTGCCACCTGATGTGCCTGATTGATTGGTACGGTTCACCGGTGTTGGGAACTGTCAGCGTCCCCGTGATGCCGGCGCACGAAGATGGGCGTGATCGAAGATGGGCGTGATCGATGGTGGGACTGAGCCGATGAATTCGACAGCCGACAGGGACCGGGTTGTTTCGCTGGCGCGCGGCATGCGGGATCTCGTGGCGGCCGAGGCCGCCGACTCCGAGCGGGCGCGCACCCTCACCCCGGCGATCGTCGAGCAGATGTGGGCGACCGGGCTGATGTCCTCGTTCAATCCGGCCGTGGCCGGCGGCGTAGAACCCTCGTTCACTGAGATGATCGAGACCTGGATCGAAATGGCTTGGCAGGACGGCTCGTTCGGCTGGATCGGGATCGCCAATCTGCCGTCGTCGTTCGCCGCGGCGGCCTACCTGCCCGACGAGGGTTTCGCCGAGGTCTTCACGGCCAACGACAACCGCGTCACCTTGGGCGGCCAGTTCTTCCCGAACGGCCAGGGCAACGCGGTGGACGGCGGTTACCTGTTGAGCGGGTCGTGGAGCTTCGGCTCGGGCACCGGACACTCCCAGTACGTCGCTGCCGGGTTCCTACCGATGGACAACGGCGAAATACGCTGGGCTGCAGAGGGTTTACCCGAGATGCAGGTCGCAGTGGTGCCACGCGAACAGATCAGCTTCAACGACGGCTGGCATGTGCAGGGGCTCAAGGGCACCGGATCCTATGACTACAGTGTCCAAGAGGTGTTCGTGCCCGCGAGCCGCACCTTCGAACTGTTCACCCGCCGGCCGTGCCGCGGTACCTCACCGGCCACGCGCATGGGGTTGATGCCTGTCACCGCCGCGGGCCACGCGTCCTGGGCGCTCGGCGTCGCCAAAAGCATGCTCGACGACGTCCAGGACCTGGCGGCGACGAAGTTCCGGATGAGCGACATGGCGTCGCTGGCCAGCCGCCCGACCTTCCAGAAGGGCCTGGCGCACCATCGCGCGGCCTGGCGCGCCGCTCGCCTGCTGGTGCTCGACGCGTTCACCACCGCCGAAGCCGCGGTCGCGGCCGGCGAGGAGCTGGCACCGGCCCGGCGCGCGGACATGCGGGTGGCGGCCGTCTACGCCACCGACATCGCGCGCGGCTGCGCCGAGTGGGCGCATCTGGTGGCCGGGACCAGCGCCATCCGCGAGGGCACCCGCCTCGAGCGCGCGTTCCGCGACGTCTACACCGGGACGCAGCACGCCTTCATCAGCGAGAAGGTCGCCATCGACGCCGCGCAGATATGGCTGGGCATCATCGACGACCAGCCCGGGCTCTGACCGGCCGCAGCCTGTTCCTACACCAGCGCCTCACCAGGCTGTTCACCCGCGTTCTCCTGCTCGGATCGGTCCGCATTCTCGGCGACCGACGACGCCAGCGCCGGCCCGGCGGCGCCGCCCGCCGCCGCCCCGGAGGCCAGCGAGGCGATCATGCTCGCTGGACCTGTCGCCACACCCAGGACCGTCGACGCGGCGCCCACCGCGGCCGGCATCATCGCCGATGGGTTGACGGCCGCGACGCCGTTGAGCAGATTGGCCAGCAGCGGCGTGCGGGCGGCCGACCCGGCCGCGCCGGGCAGTGTCGCCGAGCGCAGCAACCCGGCAGCGGCGTTCACGCCCAGCCCCCCCGAAAATGCGGAGTCCGAGATGTGGGTGGCACTGGCCGCCATGGCGCCTGCGGCCGCGTCGTCGACCTCCGAATACAGGCGCGCGATGTCCAGCAACGCCGCCCCAGCCCGCGCCAGTTCCTCCTGGGCTGCGGTGTTCAACGCCAGCATCGCCTGACCTTCGACCGCGAAAGCCGCCGCCGCCTGGATGGAGACTTCTTCGGCCCCGGCCGGCGCCAACCCGGTGACGGCCGGCAACGCGGCGGCGCCGGAGCTCAGCGCGCGGCTCGCCACCTCGATCAGTGTTGCGCCGATAGCGGCGGCGGCCGGATCAATGGAGATCTCCATGTGCGTCGTGCTCCCGTGAGTTCGTCTGCGGCCATGTGCTGTTCGCCTGCCGGCCCTTTTCGCCGGCGACACCGCCGATTCTAATGGCCCGCGCGGGATACTCCCGACGGCATTTTCCCGGGATCGTCGTGCCGGGGCGCGAATACACCCATGGACTGTCAGCCACAAAAACGAAGAATTCCCGCCGCTCGACGGACCAGACCGGCGCCGTGGTCACGCGGGGAGCCGTCCCAAAACCCGGCGCCGCCTGATGAGTGCTCACATCCACTCACCAGAACGACAACGACGCCTTGGGTGTCACCTTGATACGCAGGGCGGCGGGGGAATTGCTTATTCCGGGGCCCCTTTGGGAACAACCGGCATGAGAGGCAACCTCATTTCGCCGGCACCAATTGCTTCATCGGCTTGTCGCAGCAGACCTCCGAGTGCTCGTCCTCCGAGGTGCACGGGCAGGGCTTCTCGTAGACGAGCACCGCCCCGCACTCCTCGCACTCATACGTCGCTCCGGCACTACGGGACATGAGGACCTCCTCCTCGGTCGGGGCGGCTCTGGCTTGAGGGTGACCGCCGTGTTCTCCTAGGCTGGGCCTTCAGAGCAGGGCCCTCAGCAGGCTGCGCGCATCGTCGGGCAGGGGACCCGCATGCCACCCGAGCCGGGCTGCCCCGCGGAACGCCAGTCCCAGGCGTCATATCCGGTCATGACTGGAATGATCGCGCGTGCACAACGCCGACGATAGGGACCATTGGCCCTAAAACCCGTTGGGCCGGGCCTCGGGGATCAGCCGGCTCACGCGGCGCGGACCACGTTGCACGGCAAGTGAATGCGGCCGCGTTTCGACCTGCCGGTGGAAGAGTCCGCGACGGATTCCACACCGTCGAGCCGGGCCCACACGTCGTTGCTCGCGACCGACCGTTTGCCGCGCAAGCCGTCAGATCGACGGCTTGCGGGGGTCTGGGCGCAGATCGCCCAGTTGGACCGACTGCGGCGCCGACTCGACGTATTCGGTGACCGCTTCTGGCGGGATCAACCCGTAGCGTACTTGCAGGTCGACCGGGTTCAAACCGAAGTAGGTGGCGACCCTGATCAGATTGTCAGCCGTGATGAGCCTGCCCTCACGAGCGGCCTTGTAGTAAGCCGATTTGCGGTAACCGAATGCTTCGTAGACCTCGGTGGCGGCAAGCGATCTGCCTACGAGATAGGGCAAAACCACCGCCGGATCTTTGTCGCGGTCGTCCATGAATTCACACAGTACGCACTCGGTTGCCAAAGCGCGCAACGTCATCGCGCCGTGTTGGTCAGCGTCCGGGGGCTGAAAAGTCGGCGGTGCCGCCTCCTCCGTCCCCGCGCGCGCCGCTGCGCGAGGGCGGGCAGAGTTGTCTACGCGCTGCGGGTCTCGTCACGCAGTGGCCTACCATCAGCCCATGCGCGGCTCAAAAATCCTGATCACAGGTCCGACAGGTCAAATCGCCACCCCCATCGCCCGAGCGCTGGCGGCCGAGAACGAGGTGTGGGGGATTGCTCGTTTCACCAATCCCGCCGCGCGGGAGGGTCTGGAGAAAGCCGGGATCCGATGCGTGACAGTCAACCTGGCGGCGGGCCAGTTCAGCGAACTCCCAGAAGATTTCGAGTATGTTCTCAACTTGGCTGTCGCCAAGAGCGGAAATTGGGACAAGGACCTCGGGGCCAACGCCGAGTCGGTCGGACTGCTCATGGCGCATTGTCGCGGCGCCAAGGCGTTCCTGCACTGTTCCTCGGCCGCCGTCTACGACCCGCCCGATGACGAACCCCGCAGCGAGCGCGCCGCCCTGGGAGACAACCACAAGCCCTTGTTCCCCACCTATTCGATCTCCAAGATCGCCGGTGAGGTAGTCGCCCGCTCCATGGCGCGCGTTCTCGGTGTGCCCACCACGATCGCCCGGCTCAACGTCCCCTACGGCGACAACGGGGGGTGGCCGTTCTACCACATGGAGATGATGCTGGCCGGGATCCCGATTCCGGTGCCGCCCGGCGGCCCGGCCCGCTACAACCCGATCCACGAAGACGACATCATCGCGACCATCCCCAAACTGCTGGAAGCTGCGTCGGTCCCGGCGACGACGGTCAACTGGTGCAGCGACCAAACCGTCAGCATTCAGGAGTGGTGCGGCTACCTCGGATCGCTCGTTGGCAGGGAACCCGTATTCGACGAGAGCGAGCAGGCGCTACGCGGCAACCCCACCGACCCCACCCGGATGCGCGAACTCGTGGGCGCGACGACCGTCGACTGGCGCGACGGGCTGCGCCGCATGGCCGCCAATTTCCATCCCGA
>NZ_JBYCLC010000089.1:0-2589 GCF_057473685.1 Mycobacterium sp. TH-M116
CCGCAGAGCATGCGTTTGGCATCGAAGGTGAGGACTTCCGGCCCTGATCGCGGGCGCTGCCGTGGCGGACAGTGATGGGATGGAGCAGTTGACCGTCCTGGATGCCGCGTTCCTGGAGGTCGAGGACGCCGACCCGCATGTGAGCCTCGCGGTGGGCGGGGTGTCGATCATCGAGGGGCCGGCTCCGCGCTACGAGGATTTCGTCGCGGCATTCGCGCAGCGGGCCGCGACGATCCCGCGCTTGCGTCAGGTGCTGCGAACCCATCCGCTCGATCTGCAGCCACCGGAATGGATAGACGACCCGCACTTCGACCTGTCGCGCCACCTGCACCGGGCTGCGCTGCCGCACCCCGGCGGCGACGCCGAGCTCTTCGAGATGATCGCCGCCCTGATGGAGCGCCGGCTCGACCGCGAGCGCCCGTTGTGGGACTGCTGGATCATCGAGGGACTCGGCGACGAACGGTGGGCCGTGCTGACCAAACTGCACCACTGCATCGCCGACGGCATCGCGACCACGCAGATCATGGTGAAGTTCGGCGACGACGACGCCGGCACGTTCGCCACCGACATCGCCGGCAGTAAAGGCCCAAGGCGCCGGGGTGTGAACCTGGCGAGGATCAACCTGAATCCGCTGAGCTGGATGCGCGAAATCAGGCGCAGCGCTCTGGTGGCCGAACACGCCGCCGTCGGTGCCGCCGAGCTGACGGCCGGCTTGCTGCGGCCGGCGCGGCCGTCGTCACTGAACGGACCCCTCACGACGATGCGGCGCTACAGCGTGGCCCGGGTCCGGCTGGCCGACCTTCAGCGGGTGTCCCGGACGTTCGGCGTGACGCTCAACGACGTTGCACTGGCAGCGATCACGAACAGCTATCGCAGCGTCTTGCTGCAGCGAGGAGAACGGCCCGACCGCGATTCGCTGCGCACCCTCGTTCCCGTATCGGTGCGCACGGCCGACCACTTCGCAGCCACCGACAACCAGGTCTCGGCGATGCTGCCGCTGCTGCCGGTCGACGAGCCGGACCCGGTGCGGCAGCTGGAGCTGGTGGGCGAACGCCTCACCCGGGTCAAAGCCAGCGGTCAGAGCGAGGGCGGCAGCGCGGCGGTGTGGGCGGCCGGCGCCGTGCCATTCGTGTTCTCGGCGTGGGCGATTCGGCTGCTGGCGCGTCTGCCGCAGCGCGCCGTCGTCGGCCTGGCGACCAACGTGCCCGGCCCGCGTGGCCGGCAGCGGCTGCTGGGCCGGCGGGTGCTGGAGATCCTGCCGGTCCCGCCCATCGCCCTGCAGGTGCGCACTGGTATCGCAATGGTCAGCTACGCCGACGCGTTTGTCTTCGGCATCAGCGCCGACTTCGACGCCGCATCCGACATCGGGGAACTTGCCGCGGGAATCGAGAACGGGGTGGCGCAGTTGGTCGCGGCGAGCCGCGCGCAGCGCCGCAGGCGGGCCCCGGCGCCGACGGGCTGAGCCGCCTCCCGGTGGCGCGCCGTCGCCGGCCTGTGCCTGCCGTGATGAATTCCGGACGGGAGGGCGGCGGCTGGGAATGCCGGGCGGCGACCGCCGCCCTCCCGCCGGTCGATCACGCGTCGATCACCTCGCGTTTGAGGGCGTTGTCCTTGAGGGCGTTGTCCTTGAGGGCGTTGTCTTTGAGGGCGTTGTCTTTGAGGGCGGTCTTCCCGCCGCGGTCGACGGCGATCTTGCGCGGCTTGGCCTTTTCCGCGACCGGGATGTGCAACCTCAGGACGCCTTCGCGGTAGGTGGCTTCGATCTTGTCTGTGTCGAGATTTTCGCCGAGGACGAGCTGGCGGCTGAAGACGCCGCGAGGCCGCTCGGTGGCCAGCATCTCCCGGTTCGGGTCCAGGGCCGGACGCTCCGCGCGCACGGTCACCACGTTGCGCTCGATGTCGATGTCCAGCGATTCGGCGTCGATGCCCGGAAGATCGAACTCGACGACGAAGTTCTCCCCGTCTCGCCAGGCATCCATTGGCATCACCGCGGGCCGGGCCGCGGTGCCGAATACCTGCTGGGTGAAGCGATCCAGATCGCGGAACGGGTCGGTGCGCATCAGCATGGCGGTCACCTCTCACTCCTAACCTATTGTGGTGAATCACATAATCCTATGTCGGATGACATAGATTTCTTATAGCACTATCGACATATCAACGCAACTGTGCTAAACACTTTTTCTGCACAGCTTTTTGGAGGAGATGCCGTGATGCCTGATCAGCCCGGCGATGGTGGTGCGCCGGCGCCCGATCGCGGCGTGTACGGAATCTCGGTAGCCGCCGAACTCTCCGGTGTCGCGGTGCAGTCGCTACGGCTCTACGAGCGCCATGGACTGCTGACGCCCGCCCGGAGCGAAGGGGGGACGCGGCGCTACAGTGCCGACGACCTGGCCCGGCTGCAACGCATCAGCGCCCTGGTCGACGACGGCGTCAACCTCGCCGGCATCGCCCGGATCCTGTCGCTCGAGGACGACAACGCCGAGTTGTCCGCGGACAACACCGATCTGCGGTCCACCAACCGCAGCTTGCGTGACGGGGCGAAGGCCCGCGAGCCCGCGCGGGATGCCGAACCGCCGCAGCACTGATCCG
>NZ_JBYCLC010000090.1:0-2253 GCF_057473685.1 Mycobacterium sp. TH-M116
GTCGCATCCGCTGCGGCCGGGATCGTCGTCCTGGCCGCGCTGTCGGGCGCCGGGTACATGGTCAAGGAGCATCGCGACGCCGTCCGGCAGCGCCAGCGTTCGGCCGAGTTCATCGCCGCCGCGCGCCAGGGCGTCGTGACCTTGACGTCGATGGATTTCAACAACGCCAAGCAGAGCGTGCAGGGCATCCTCGACGACTCCACCGGTTCGTTCAAGGACGACTTCCTCAAGATGGCTGACGACTTCGTCAAGGTGGTCGAACAGTCCAAGGTCGTGTCGCAGGGTACCGTCGCGGCGGCGGCGGTGGAACCGGGCTCGATGACCGACAATTCGGCGACGGTGCTGGTCGCCTCCACCTCCGAGGTCACCAACGCAGCCGGCGCAAAACAGGATCCCCGTAACTACCGGCTGATCGTGACGGTCGCCCGCGACGGCGATCAGATCAAGATATCGAAAGTCGAGTTCGTGCCGTGACCGCAGACGAAACGCCGGTCCCAGAGACCGCGGAACTTTCGGAGGCGACTACGGTCGGGGAGACCGCAGAGGCCGAGGATGCCGAGGAGGCCCCCGAGGCGGGCGCGGACACCGGCGCCGACCGGGCCGCGCCGGGCTGGCTGAAACGCGTTGCCGGACAGGTGAAACGTCGGTTGTCTGGGAAACTCCTGCCCGCCGTGCTGGCGTTGGTGGTGGTGGCCTCGTTGGGGTTGCTGGGCGGCCTGTATTACTTCTCCTACCTGCCCGACCGCGAGACCGACGGCGCGGCCGCCAAGGCGGCCATCGCAGCGGCCAGTGAGGGGACGGTCGCGGTCCTGTCCTATTCCCCCGACACGCTCGACCACGACTTCTCCTCCGCGAAGTCGCATCTGACGGGGGACTTCCTGACGTACTACAACCAGTTCACCCGTGAAATCGTCGCGCCGGCCGCCAAGCAGAAATCGGTGCAGACGAACGCGGTGGTGCTTCGTGCCGCCATGTCGGAGATCCATCCGGGCTCGGCCAAGGTGCTGTTGTTCGTCAACCAGAGCACCCAGAGCAAAGACCGGCCGGAGCCGACCCTCACGTCGAGCAGCGTCCTGGTCGAGCTGACCAAAGCCGATGGGAAGTGGCTCATTTCGTCATTCAACCCGGTGTAGGCCGCGGCGATGACGGACGACATCCACTCGATGGTCATCGCGTCGGACTACCGAGTTCCCGACCCGACGCTGGTGTGGCCCCTGCTGGAGCGCAACAAATCGGCCCTCGCCGACATCGGCGCCCACCACGTGCTCGTGTACCTGTCCACGCACGACTACGGACGTGTGCTGGTGATGATCGGCGTGCAAAGCCGGGAGCCGATCGTCGAACTGCTGCGCTCGCGGGTGTTCTTCGATTGGTTCGACGAAGCCGGCGTCGACGACATCCCCGCGGTCTTCGCAGGTGAGATCGTCGACAGGTTCGCGGCCGAGCAGTCGGCGACCCCCAAAGCGCCGGGGGTGGTGGTCGCCGCGTTCGCCTCCGTCGACGACGTGGCGACCCTGAACTCGGGCGTTCGCGTCGCGATGGACCGGTTCAGCGCCGCCGGGATCCGGAAAACCTGGGTGTTCCAGGCGTTCGACGACGAGCACGAGGTGCTCATCCTGCAGGAGCTTGGCGACGAGCAGGGTGCGCGCGAGTGGATCGAGCATCCCGACGCCGCGGCGCAATGGATGTCGGGGGCCGGAGCCGGCGCCTACCCGCCGCTGTTCGTCGGCCGCTTCTTCGACATGATGCGCATCGACGACGAGCGCGTGGACCCACCGTGAACGGAAACCCGACGAGGTAAGCCCGGGGTGGGTCCGTGGCGTGGCCGATCGTGCGCGGCTCGGAACTGTGTCAGGGGATGAGGCCGGCCAAGTCGCCGATCACCGTTGAGAGCTGGCCCACGACGGCGAAGGTTTCCCAAGCGCCCACCAATGGCACCAGGTAGGTGTCGGCGGCGATCGGCTGACCGATGGCGTCGATGATGTTGCCTGCTTCCAGGCCCTGGGCGAACAGGCTGACGTCGTAGGCGGGTAGCGTAGTGAGCAGGGCGTTGGTGGCGTCTGCGGTGGGCAGCAAGGTGGCATAGCTTGCCGACAGCGCACCGGACACCGCGTTGGTCCCGTTCACCAGATCGTTGGCCAGGCTGTCGGGGGACAGCCCGGTGAGGAGATCCGAGGGGGTGTTCATCAGCGAGGCCATGCCGGTGGCCGTCGACGAGGGATCTGTCAGGGTCGCCAGGGATGGCAGCGAGGA